>JBAPWU010000296.1:0-4396 GCA_049283855.1 Kineosporiaceae bacterium | reverse complement strand
GCCGGGCCAGGTGCCGGCCGAGCCCGTGGCTGCGCCGCGGCGAGTCGGCGAGGATCTTCGACAGGCGGTCGGCCAACTCGGCGTCCGAGGCCTGGCCGGCGGGCTGACCGCCGAAACCGGGTTCGCCGTTCTCGCGGGCCTCGCGCTCGGCGCGCAGGATGTCGAGGCGGCCCTGGAGCAGCCGGCGCGCGTAGGACAGGTCGGTCTCCTCCTGCTCGGCCTCGGCCTTGCGGGCCCGCAGATCGTCCATGTCGAGCCCGTCGAGTCCGTCGAGGAAATCCGGGGCCAGCACGCGGTCGATCCGGCGGCGCCCGCCCACCACGTACTCGGTCATCTCGCACTCCTTGACGTCGGCTTCCCCCAGTGGTTCCGCCCGAGCCTACCGCGAGTGATGCCTGAGCGTGTCGACATGACTACCCACGGCCATTCCACCGGTCTCAAGGGTTGCCACGCCACCGGCTCGCCAGGCCCACTCCTCGGCGAGTGGCCGATTTCGCCCCGTTCTCCTGCGGGATTCGGGGGGAAATCGACCACTCGACCTCGCGCCCACGCAGCGTCACCGGGGCCCGGGGGCGGGTTACCAGGGACCGTAGGGGCCGGAGCTGCCGCCGCCGCGGATCTGGCGGACGGCGGGCTTCACGTCGACCAGGTACACCGCCGAGGCGACCACCGCCACGATGCTGAGGAAGCCGAGCGAGTTCATCCGGCCGCCACCGCCGATCGGCAACGAGATGAAGCCGAACGCCGCGGCGACGGCGAGGATCGCCACCCACTTCTGCTTGGTCAGCTTGCCCGCGGCCACGAAGGCGTCGCTCCGGGTGCGGGTGGCATCGATCAGGGCGTAGGCCTCCATGACGAAGGCAGCCACAGCCAGTGCGACGATGACGTAGTCCTGCAGGGTGCCGGCGGTCATCGCGCCAGCCTACGAAACATTCCGGGCACACGCCTGCGACCCGCCACCACAGGGGTGACGGGTCGCAGGACCTGCGCTGGGCCGTGGCCCGAGCGGCTGGGTCAGTCGCCGACCTTCTCGGCGGCGTCCTTGACCGCCTCGGCAGCAGCGTCCACGCTCTTCTGGGCGCTGGTGGCCACGCCCTTGGCCGCGGCCTTGGTCGCGGCGGAGCGGGTGCGGGCAGTGGTCGCGGTGCGCTTGATCGCTGCCCGGGTGCCCTTGGTTCCGGTGGTCACGGCCTGCTCGACCTCGGCGGCGACGTCCTTCGCGTCCTTGCGGCCGATGCTCAGCGTGGCCCTGGCCTCCTCGGCGGTCTGTGCGACGGCCTTCTGGGCGGTGGTCATGGCGGCCTTGCTGCGGCTGAGCGTGGCCTTGCCCTGGCGCATCAGGTCCTTGGTGGCCTGGGCGTCCTCGACGCGCAGCACCAGGTTCTTGCCGCGCTCGGCCAGGCTCTCGTAGCCGGTCTCGATCTTGCCGGCCACCTCGAGCGCCCGCGCGATCGCCAGCGCCGGGACCTGCTGGGCGTTCGCCTGCAGGTTCTTGGGGTCGAAGGTCTTGGAGAGGAACTTCTGCAGGTAGGCGGGGTCGATCGAGCCGACAGCCTTCTCGACCTCGACCTGCAGCTTGGTGACGCGGGTCTCGAACTCGCTCGGGAGGCTGCCGGCGTCGTGCGCAGCCTTGCGGACGCGCTCGACGGCGAGGTCGGTGGCCCCGACGACGGCCATCACGGGGGTGGCCTCCGACACGGTCTTACGGATTTCGGTGACTACGGACATGGTCTTTCTCCTTGGTTATGGCGGGACGGGGCCTAGGCGTCGGTGCCCGGGGTCCCCTGGCTTCGTGGAGTGCGGGTTCGGGTGCGCTTGATGGCAGGGGTGGCAGCGGTCGCCTTGGGGGTCGAGGCGGTCGCCTTGGGGGTCGAGACGCGCGCCTTGGTGACAGCGGCCTTGCGAGCCCGCGGCGTGACCGCCCGGGCCGGGGCGACCGGGGGCGTGGGTGGCGTCGCCCCGACGGACGTCTCGGCCCGCAGGTTCTCGGCGCGGAAGGAGGCGTAGATGTCGAGGAGGGCACGTCGCTGCCGGTCGGTGAGCAGGGCATCGGCGGCGATGGCTGCCTCGACGTCCGGCCGGCCCTCGGAGTCGAGGATCCCGGCCCGGATGTAGAGGACCTCTGCGGAGATGCGCAGACCCTTGGCGATCTGCTGAAGCACCTCGGCGGAGGGCTTGCGCAGCCCACGCTCGACCTGGCTCAGATAGGGGTTGCTCACCCCGGCCAGGGTGGCCAGCTGACGCACCGACAACCGGGCGCCCTCACGCTGCTCGCGCAGGAACTCACCCAGGTCGCCGACCTTCTCGGAAATGCTAGCCACGACATCCATTGTGCTTGCTCTGGCTAGCACATGCAACTCGACGCGCCGTGAGTCCCCTCACCTCACCCGCTGGCGGATCGGCGGTCAGTGGCGGGCGGCGGTCAGCGGCGGACGGCGAGCAGGGCGCGGGCGTCGCCCGGGCTCATCGGGGGCCGCTGCAGCAGGGTGGCGAGCAGCGCGGCCCGCTCGACCAGTTCCGCGTTCGAGGCCACCGCTCGCCCCCGCGCGAAGGTGAGGGTGTCCTCCATGCCGACCCGAAGGTGCCCTCCCAACGACAGCGCCGCGGCCATCACCGGCAGGTGCCAGTAGCCGATCCCGGTGGCCGACCACGAGGTCACCTCCGGTGGCATCGCCGCCACCATCGCGGCCAGCGCAGCCGTGGTGCCCGGGATCGCCCCGGGGACCCCCATCACCACGTCGCAGTGCACCTTCCCCCCGAAGGGCAGCCCGCAGGTGTCGATCAGCCGGCGCAGCGCGTGCACCTGCCCGAGGTCGAACAGCTCGAACTCGGGCACCACCTGCGCGTCCTGGGCGGCGCGGTAGAGGTCCACCATGAACGGCCAGGGGTTGAGGAACACCTCGTCGCCGAAGTTCACCGTGCCGCAGGTCAGCGAGCACGAGTCCGGTGCCGCCTCCAGCACGGCGAGCCGGGCCGGGAGCGGGTCGTGCACGCTCCCGCCGGTGGACAGCTGGACGACGAGCGAGGTCGCCTCGCGCAACGCCGCCACGGTGTCCTTGAGCAGCACCGGGTCGAGGGTCGGCCAGCCCTGACCGTCCCGGATGTGCACGTGGATCAGTGCGGCCCCGGCGGCCTCGCAGGACCTGGCCGCAGCGACCAGTTCCTCCAGGGTGACCGGCAGGGCAGGCGCGTCCGCCTTGGCGGTCTCGGCTCCGGTGGGGGCAACGGTGATCAGCGTCGAGGGCACCCACCGAGGCTACGACCCGGCGCCACCGCCCGCCAGGAGCGCGCGGCCGCGGTCAGGCTGCCTGCCGGAAGAGCGCGCGCTGCAGCCGCCCGACCAGCTCCGTGAGCTCGCCCTCGAGCCGGGACCGGACGGCGGGGTCGGCGGACCACTCGCCGTCGACGAGGTGCTGTCCGAACTGCAGGCGCAGCCCGTCGACCTCGATCATCTTCAGGTTGGCCAGCACCGGGGTGAGCGCGGACGCTGCCCGGGCACCGCCGTGCCAGCCGTACGCGACGACGGCGACGGGCTTGTCCCGCCATTCGGCGGCGAGGAAATCCAGGGCGTTCTTGAGGATCGCCGGGTACCCGGCGTTGTACTCGGGGGTGACGATGACGACGGCGTCCAGCGCGGCGACGCGACGCGCCCAGGCCCGGGTGTGCGCGTTCACCGGGTCGGCTCCGCTCATCGGCGAGGCGGGCTCGTCGAAGAACGGCAGGGCCACCTCGGCCAGGTCGATGACGTCGACCTCGAACGGGCCGTCGAGGACCTCGGCGATCCGGGCGGCCACGGTGGGGCTGACCCGGGTGGGCCGGCTGCTGCCGACGATGACTCCGATGCGGGACATGCGATGCCTCCAGTAAGTAATTGACTCTTCAATTACCTACCAACCACGCGCCGCGGCAGGTATTCCCGCCCCGGCCCGCGGCCGGTCTACGGGGCGCAGATCACCTCTTGGGCGGCCGGGATTCCCGCCGCCTCGAGCGGGGCGTTCACAGGGGTGTTCCGCTTGATCAGGGCCAGGGCGATCGGGCCCAACTCGTAGTGGCGGGCCGCCGTGGTGACGTGCCCGACGTCCCGTTCGGCGGTCCTCACCGCGGCACCGGCGCCGGGCAGGGAGTCCTCGGACCCGTCCAGGTGCAGCATCACCAACCGCCGCGGTGGCTTGCCCAGGTGGTAGACGCGGGCCACCGTCTCCTGGCCGCGGTAGCACCCCTTGGTCAGGTGCAGCGCGGTGCGCAGCCAGTCGGCCTCGTGCGGGAGCGTGCGGTGGTCGTTCTCGCGGCCCTCCCGGGGCCGCCAGGCCGCCACCCTCAACGCCTCGCCGGCCCACGACCCGGCCAGGCCCACCTCGCCCACGGCCGCCTCGAGCTCGGCCCGGGCCAGCCACAC
>JBAPWU010000295.1:0-13583 GCA_049283855.1 Kineosporiaceae bacterium | reverse complement strand
ACCCCGCCCGCGCCCCCGCCCGCGCCGGCGCCCCCGCCCGCCGAGACGGCCATCGCGCCGGCAGGGCTGCCGGCCCTCGTGGTCGATCTCGAGCGGCGACGGGTCTTCCTCGGCGACCAGGAGATCGACCCCGGCCCGCAGGGCTACCGGTTCCTCGCGTGCCTGATCGAACACTCGGGCCGGGTGGTCGATCGCCAGACGATGGCGGCAGCCGTCTGGCCCCGCGACCGCCACCTGGAAGGCATCGGCGACGGACGACTCGACGCCCTCGTGCACCGGCTCCGCGAGCAACTGGGCCGGCACGGGACCCGCTACATCCAGACGCGTCGCGGACGCGGATGGATCATCGACGCCGACCTGGCCCGTCCGGTCGACCAGACCCCACCCGACCACCGTCCCTGACCGGCCGAGACCGTGACCAGGGCCCTCTTCGAGCAGGTCGACCGGATCAAGCGGATCCTGCCGACCCTGCACCTTCCCGGCCTGGTGGCGATCTTCACGTCCCTGACCACGGACGAGCTCGTGCTGGTGTACGTCGAACCGCACGACGCGCAGCAGCAGACGGCGACGCCGTACCGGACGATCACTCTCGCCGACCTGCACACGCTGGACCGGACGGCCTATGACGGCCCCCTGCTCGCGCTGGCGGCGATCGACCTGGTGGATCAGGACATCCCGACCAAGGGCCCGCAGTTCTGCCGGCTGGACCGCATCCTGCGACGGGCGGGGTACGTGATCCCGCTGCGGTACACGATGGCCGCACTCGCCCGCCATCTCGACCGGCCCCGTCCCCGGACGGACGCTCACGACCCGGCGCCGGGCCCACCCGCCCGGGCCCGTCACGAGATCGCGGCGCTGCGCGCGCCGGAGGCGCTCGCAGCGCTGTCACCGGCCCGGCGCCGGGGAGTGATCGCCTACCTGCCCGAGCGCGACCAGCTCCTCCGGCTGACCGAGGAGGGGCTGGACGCCGTCCCGCGGCCGCTCCTCGCGGGCGGGGAGACGGTGATCGCGTTCCGCGAGGTCCGCCCCCTGCTGCAGGGGGTCCAGCCCGCGCCCGCCCGGGGGCACCATCCGATCGAGCTGCGCACCGTGCTGCGACGCTCCGGGCTGGACGACGCCCTGCTGCAGACCCAGAGCGATCTCGCCGCCGCCTTCCACCGGCGGTGGACGCGCAGCCGCACCTGGACCGATCTGCGCACCGCCTACAGCCTGGCCCTGGAGACCCATCTGGCCGGCGGGGACGTGGACGACCTCGTCGCCGTCCTGCCCACGAGCGACTTCGCCTCGTTCCTGGCCGAGGGGACCGGCACCTACGTCTACCGCCGGCTGCTGTCGGGCGACGCCGACCGCGCCCCCCGGGGCATCCGGCGGGTGCACCTGGACGACCCGGGGGCCGAACCGGACGCCACGACCGGCTCCGTGGTGTTCTCCCTGCTGCCCCTGCGGGCCCGCCTGTCCACGACGATGGCCGCGACCAACGGCCACGCCGAGTGGGCCGATCTCGGACCGGTGCTGCGCGTCGCGGGCCGGACCGAGATCCTGGCCCGGAACGCATGGTTGCTGGTCGAGGACTTCCTGGAGTCCCCCCGGGAGCGCCGCGCCGACTTCCGGATCTCGGCCGAGGACCTGCTCCAGACGATGGCGCACTGCTGCGACATCTTCAGCCTCACCGACCCGTGGCGGACCCGTCAGGGGCGGCGCGACGAATGGCTGCTTGAGGCCTATCGGACCCTGCGCCGTGTGCTCACCACGCTGATCGAGCGCACCGAGGGTGCCAGGCGCGCCCACTACCTGGCCCTGGACCTCTGGTACGGCTGTGCGCTCAACGACGACGCGGGCATCCGCGCCTCGCTCGACACCATGGTGAGGGTGCTGGAACGGGCGGGCGCCGAGCCGGGCCGGGTCGGCAGTCCGATGGCTCAGCAGATGGCGCACCTGGAGCAACTCGGCCGGTTCGTGCTGGAGATGCTGCGGGGCGGGGCACACGGCCCGGCCGCGGAGAGGCTGCTCGAGCACAGCGCGCTCAGCACCCCGCAGCTGCTGAGCCGGGCCGCCGACATGGACCAGCCGATCGAACTGGCCACGGGGACGTTCCTCGACAGCCTGCGACACGTCGTCGCGGTGGTCGACCTGGTGCGCGTCATCGAGGCCAGTCAGATCCCGGTTCGGATCAAGACCGAGCGGCTGGGCCGGCAGATCCTCGAACTGCGCGCCGCCCGGCGCCAGATCTTCGCCCCCGAGCACCAGGCGCGGGTGCTGGCCACGGTCATCGACGCCGCGATCGGCGAGTCGGACCACCTGATCCGCGCCCTGCGAGCCAGGGTCTTCCTGCACCTGGAGCTGCAGACGCATTCGATCACGGCCGACACCCAGCACAGCGGCATCGTGTTCCTGGTCAAGAACGTGGGAAACGCCCCGGCCCGCGAGCTCGAGATCGAGCTGGCTCCGTCGGTCGCGTTCGTACTGCGCGACGGAGCCTTCAAGCAGACCCTGCCGGCCCTCGCCGCCGGGGAGGAGAAGGAGTTCAGGTTCCGGGTCCGGGTGATCACCGAGGACGGGTCGTTCCCGGTGCACTGCCGCGTGTCGAACCTCGACGACGCCGGGCTGCCGCAGAGCTGGAACACCGAGCGTTCGATCCAGGTCACCTGGATGGACCCGGCAGTGTTCGTGATCAAGCCGAACCCGTACTTCTACGGCCCGAAGGTGCACCAGTACCAGCACTTCTTCGGCCGCCGGGAGGAGCTCGAGGAGATCCTCGCCCACCTCGCCGGACGGCGTCCGCAGCACGTTCTGCTGCGCGGTGCGCGACGCACGGGCAAGAGCTCCCTGCTGAACGTGCTCAAGGCAGTGATCTCGACCTCCGGTGTGAGGGGCGATGCCCGGGCGTGGTTCGGAGTCCCCCCGAGCTGGCACGCAGCACTGGACGCCACGATCCCGGTGGACCTCGACCTCCAGGGAAGCGAGTTGGCCGGCCCCACACCCACTCCCACCGGCTTCTACCGGGCCGTGCTCGCCGCGCTCGATGCGGCCGGATCGACCAACGCGTTGATCGGCGACCTGCAGGCCGAGCCGACGATCACCGCCGGGCAGTTCGTGCGCGTGCTGCGATCGGTCTGCGCCGAGTGGGAGGGCCGGCGCGTGGTCTTCCTGGTCGACGAGTTCGACATGGTGGACCGGCTCGATGACCCCTCGCTCTTCTACAGCCCGCTGCGCCACGTCATCTCCTCGGTCCCCGATGTCACCTGGATCGTGGCCACAGCGCTGGGACTGTCGCACCAGGTGCGCGACTACGAGTCACCCCTGTTCAACATCTTCAAGATCATCGATCTGGGCCCGCTCGGGGTGGAGGCGGCCTCCCGGTTGATCCTGGCCCCCTGGCAGCCCGAGGAGGGCGACACCGGGGAGGGACCCAGCGCCCGGTTGCAGTTCGCCGACGACGCCGTGCTCGCCATCGTGCACGAGTCCGGCCAGCATCCGTACTTCGTCCAGATGCTGTGCAGCTACATCGTCTACTACGCCAACCGGTTACGGACCAGCTTCATCCAGCATCGAACGGTGATGCAGGTGGTCGAGGGCATGGTGGTCACCGAGCCCAAGGCGAAGCAGCACCTGGACTACCTCTGGGACTCGGCCGGCCCGCTGGGCAAGCTGATCCTGCTCGAGCTGCTGCGCGACCCGGAGCCGATGAGGGCCGACGCCCTGCGTCATGCCGTCTTCCGCACCCTCGCCGAGCACGGCCTCTCCGGGGCCCCGGCGGCCTCGCCCGATGCCTACGAGGCCGGCCTGCGACAGCTGATCGATGTGTCGGCCGTTCGCGAGCTGCCCCAGGTCGCCTACCAGTTCGCGGTGCCGCTGCTGCGCCGCCTCGTGCTCCGCCGCAGCGAGCACGAGGATCTGGACCTGTCCGTCTCCGAGGCGCTGCGCCATCTCGAACGGTCGGCGAACTCCGATGACTGACCTCTTCCGCCTGGTCGCCGGACTCCTCGTCGCCGGCGCGGTGATCGGCTACTCCGCACCGGCCCTGGGGCGACTGGCGCATCTGCCCACCGAGCGCGCCCGCACCTGGGGAACGGCCCTGTCGCTGCTGCCCGCCGTGGCGGCGAGCGCGGTGGTGGCGGCGTCCAGCGCCCGGTACCTGACCGACTGTGCGACCGGCGCCGCCGGAGCCACGCCGTGCCGGACCACCGCGACCGTGCTGGACCTGCCCGCGCCCATCAGTCAGGGCCCCTACCTGAGCCTGGTCCTGCGGGTGGACGCCCTGGCCGCGCTCTTCCTCTGCCTGGTCGCGGTGTTCAGCGGGGCGATCGCCGTCTACTCCCTGGGCTGGCTGCGCGGGGATCCCCTGGCCACCTGGGTGGCGGGCTCGTTCGACCTCTTCGTGGCCGCCACGCTGCTCGCGGTCGCCGCGGACATCGGCCTCTGGGTGATCATCTCACTCGAACTGATCACGCTGTTCTCGGCCGACCTGGTGCGCTACCGAGGGCGCAGCGGTGGCTCCCTCATCGACAGCACCACGGCCGTGCGGACCTACCTCACGGTGAGCCATGTCGGCGTGGTCTGCCTGCTGGTCGGGCTGATCCCCGTCCTTCCCCGCTCGATCGACGGCCTGCCCGTGGTGCCCGCTGCTCCCTCGGGGGTCGCGCAGTCGGTCAGCATCGGGCTGGTCCTGACCGGACTGGCGGCGCGCAGCGGCCTCGTCCCGTTCCACTTCTGGGTTCCCGTCGTCCACCCGCAGCTGCCGACGAACACGCACGCGATGATGTCGGCGATCATGCTGAAGGTCCCGGTCTACCTGATGATCCGGCTCCTGCTCGGTCACCGGTTGGGCCCGGTCCCCCGGTGGTGGGGCGCCGTCCTCCTCCTGGCCAGCGCGATCACGGCGCTGGTCACCGTGGCCTACGCCATGGTCAGCAAGGACCTGAAGACCGCGCTGGCCTACCACAGCGTGGAGAACGTGGCGATCATCGTCGCGGGACTCGGCGCAGCCGTGCTGTTCGGCGCCGCCGCAGGCCCGACCCCGCCGCACTCCTCGGGCGCGGCCACCCTGGCCCTGATCGCCTGCCTCTACCACGTGGTCAATCACGCCCTGTTCAAGTCCCTCCTCTTCCTGGGCACCGGCAGCATCGAGCGGATCACCGGCACGGTGCACCTGCAGGCCCTCGGCGGCCTCCTGCGTGCGGCGCCCTGGACCGGCGTGCCGTTCCTGCTCGGGGCGCTGGCCATCAGTGGGCTCCCGCCCCTGAACGCGTTCATCAGCGAGTGGCTCACCCTGCAGTCCCTCTTCGGCGGCGGCGCCGTCTACGCGGACCGGCACGCGGTGGCCATCGCGGCCCTGGTGGCGCTGACCGCAGCGGTCCTCGCCCTGGCCATGGCCATGGCACTGACCGCGACGGCGATCCTGAAACTCGCCGGGGACAGCCTGCTCGGGCCGTCCCACACTGCCGTGCGGCGCTCGGGGCAGTCCTGGCCGGAGCGCGCCGTCCTGGCCCTGCTCGCCCTCGCCTGCGTGGCTCTGGGCCTGCAGCCGTGGCTGCTCGTGCCCTGGCTCACCACGGCCGCGCTGCCTCTGGTGGACGGCGCGCAGGCCGGCGTGCTGCACGCCGATCCGTTCCGCGTCCTGGTCGGCATCGACGGGTACACCGCGGCCGTGTCGACCCTGCCCCTGCTCCTGCTCTGGCTGCTGCCGGTGCTGATCGCCGGCGTGGCCGGGGCCCACCGATGGCCCCGCCGCCCGGCCTGGGTGGGCGGGACCGGCTACGACGCCGAGCAGATGCAGTACACCGGCAGCGCCTTCTCCGCCCAGATCTGGGAGCCGATCGCCCGGGCGGTCGACCACGAGCCGCCGGGCCTGCTGCCCGGTGCCGTTCGGGTCACCTCCCGCCGGGTGGTCGTCGAGCAGGGGAACCGCATCGTCAATCGCCTGCTCCGCCTGGTCCTGCGCAGCAGCGAGGCGTTCGGTGCGCGGGTGCACAGCGGTGACGTGCGCCGCTACCTGCTCTACATCGGTCTCGCGCTGAGTGTGGGACTGCTGATCGCGATCCTGTACCCGGTGGCGACGCCGTGAACGGCCTCGCGCTCACCGACCTCGCCTGGGCCACGGCGCAGTGGTGCCTGTACGTGACCCTCGCGCCGCTGGTCTCCGGATCGCTGGCCTGGCTCGAGGCACGGCTGCAGGGACGCCGCGGCCCCGCCCCCACGCAGCCCTACCGCGACCTGCGCAAACTGCTGAGGACGCGGCCCGCCGTCCCGGTCCAGGCCACGGCGATCTTCCGGCTGGCTCCCGCTGTCGTGTTCACCTGCGCCCTGCTGCTCGGCGCAGCCCTGCCCCCGCTCCATCCCGGGGCGGGTGCCATGGACCTCCTGCTCGCCCTGGGGGTGATCGGGCTGGCGCGGTTCGCCCTCACCCTGGCCGCCTTCGACGCCGGCTCACCGGTCGCCGTGATGAGCAGCGGCCGGCAGTGGTTCCTGCACGTCCTGGTCGAGCCGACCCTGGTGATCGCGATCTACTTCTCGGCCACCCGCAGCATCCTCGTCGCCCGGGCCGGCGGCGGGGAGTCCGCGCGATCACCGTTGACGGCGCTGGTGATCGGGGCGGTGGGCCTGGCCCTGCTGGCCGAGACCGGTCGGCTGCCGTTCGACACGCACGGCAGCCGGCTCGAACTGACCATGATCGAAGAGGGTCCGGGCCTGGACTACGGGGGGCGGGGCCTGGCCCTGCTGCGCTGGGCCGAGGCGATGCGGCTCACCTTCGCGCTGTCGCTCGTGGCCCTGCTGACGGCCGGTGGCCTCGGCGCCGGGGCCGGGGCGGGCCCCGCGATCTCGATCGGGGCCTTTCTGCTGACCATGGCCGCCCTGCTGCTCGGTCTGGCCGGGTTCGAGCTGCGCCAGGTCAGGGTCCGACCCCGCTCGGCGCTCACCCTGCTCACCAGCGCGGCCGGCATCGTGGTGTTCAGCCTGGTCGCTCTGGTCGTCGCGTCCGCCTCGGGCCGGAGGTGACCGCGATGGGACAGTCCTGGACCGCGCCGCTGCTCTCCCTGCTGGCCTATGCCATGGTCATCGTCGCCCTGGGCATCTCCGCCTCGAGCACGCTGCAGCAGATGGTCGCGCTGTACCGGGTGCAGGCGACGATCCTCACGGTGGTCGTGGTCCTGCGCAGCGTGGGCCGCTCCGAGCCGGTGCTGCTGCTGCTCGCCCTGGTCCCCGCGACGCTGGCCCTGCTGGCTCCCCCGCTGCTGGCCCGGGCCTCGCTCAACGAGCGGACCCCGGGGTCGCAGGCCATGAGCCGACGCGGCTGGCGGGGACTTGCCTGGCGAGTCCTCTGGGCCCTGACCGACTCCCGGGCCCGGGCCGAACCGATCTGGCTCCGCCACGGGCGGTCCCGGCTGGGCGGAGGCCGGGCCGCGGCCCTGGACGTCGCCCTGCTCGCCGCCGCCGTCCTGATCGCCGGGCGGATCGTGGACGGCGTCGCGCCGACGTCGGATCCGCAGCCGGGCCCCGCCTACTACACGGTGTCGCTGGCCCTCCTCGGGCAGGGCCTGTTCACGATGATCAACAAGCAGGACATCGTCGCCCAGATCGTCGGCCTGCTCGTGATCGATCACGCACTCCTGCTCGCCGCCGTTCTGCTCGCTCCGGCCGGCCTCGCTCCCACGCTGGTCCTCGGCCTGCTCTTCTACGTCGTGGTCACCCTGACCATCCTGGTCTGGATCCTGCCCGCCCTGCATCGCACCTCGGACAGCATCGAGGTCGCCGCCAACTCCGTGCTCCGAGGCGGACGATGATCCCGGCCGCCCTGATCGCACTGGCCCTGGCGCCTCCGCTCGCCGCGGCCGTGCTGGTCTGGCTGCCGATCCTGATCGCGCCGCCGACGCACCCCTCGGCCACCGTCCGCCGCGGTGCCCGGCCGGGGGCCGGCACCCAGCAGGCCCTCACCATGTCGGCCTCCGCGATCACCTTGGTCGCGAGCCTGGCCCTGGTCGGGCCGGCGCGTGCCGGCACGGCCGAGGCGACCATCTGGGGGCTCCGGCTCTACCTCGACGCCCTGAGCATCTACGTGATCCTCCTGGTGAACGTCGTCGCCGTCGCCGCCTCGTTCTCGGCGCTGCCGTGGTGGACCAGGCACGGCGCCGGCGGGACGCGCGGGCGGACCCTGTTCCTGTCCCTGTTCAACCTCTTCCACTTCACGATGATCCTGGTGCCGTCGGTCACCGACCTGGTGGTGCTGTGGATCGGCATCGAACTGACCACCGTGACCTCCACCGCGCTGGTGGCCGCAGAAGGCCGCCGATCCAGTCTCGAGGCAGCCTGGAAGTACATCGTGATCACCTCGACCGGGATCATCGTGGCCCTGCTGGGCACCATCTTCCTGGCCACGTCGCAGGGACCCGGCGCCTCTCTGGACTGGCCGGCCCTGGTCCACTCCTCCGGGGCGAATCAGCGCCTGGTCGTGCTGTCGTTCCTGTTCGTGATGGTCGGCTACGGCACCAAGGCCGGGCTCGCGCCGATGCACACCTGGGTGCCCGATGCCCACGGGGAGGCCCCCTACCCGGTCAGCGCCCTGCTGTCCGGGGTGCTGCTCAAGTCGGCGCT
Organism: Kineosporiaceae bacterium; assembly: GCA_049283855.1. Taxonomy (GTDB): domain Bacteria; phylum Actinomycetota; class Actinomycetes; order Actinomycetales; family Kineosporiaceae; genus JADJPO01. The sequence continues at coordinate 4,994 of JBAPWU010000295.1, read as the reverse complement.
GTACGCCATATTGCGCTTCAAGATGATCACCGACCACGCGCTCGGCGACGGCGGGCGCTTCACCGACCGCGTGCTGCTCGCGGCGGGCCTGCTCTCCCTGGTGGTCTCGGTCCCGTTCATCATCCGCAGGGACCGGATCAAGCGGGTGCTGGCCTACCACAGCCTCGAACACATGGGGATCATCACCCTCGGGCTCGGGATCTCCGGACCGCTGGCCACCTTCGGCGCACTGCTGCACCTGGTCAACCACGGCGTCACGAAGTCCTTGATGTTCCTGGCCTACGGGGCGGTCCAGGACAACTACGCCTCGGCCGGGCGCACGGGCGCGGCACGCTCGGCCGCAGCACCGGCCGACGCCCCCTCGGACACCCCGGACACCGAGCCCCGCGGCGTCCTGGCCGCGATGCCCTGGACCGGCCGCTGCCTGGCCCTGGGCGGGCTCGCCCTGGTCGGCTCGCCCCCCTTCGCCATCTTCCTCAGCGAGCTGCTGATCCTCTGGGGCGGAATGGATCGGGCCCGGGCCGCCACCGGCTGGTCCCGGGCGGGCTGGATCGCCGTGGCCACCACGCTGGTCCTCGCCCTGGTGATGATCTTCGCGGGGCTGGTGCGTCACCTCAGCCGCGTGCTGCTCGGCGTGCCCCCACCGGGCGTCCGCCCGGAGCGGTTCCGGCAGGTCGTTCCGTTGACGGTCCTCCTGCTCGGAGCAGTCCTGCTCGGCCTGGCCGTCGTGGACATGCCCGGGCTCCCCCTGCGCTCGCTGGTCTCCGAGAGCGCCGCCCTCGTCTGCGGGGGTGAGCCGTGTCGATGACCCCCACCGACGCGGACGCATCGTCAGGTCGCGCAGAGCGGATCCGCGACGAGGTGGTCGCCGAGTTGCCGAGGTACGCCGAGTGGCTGCACTCCCCCGCCGAGAACGAACTGCTGGTCCGGATCCACCACGGGCAGCTCCCCGCTCTGGCGGCCTTCCTCGCCGAGCGACGGATGCGCCTGGTCACGGTGGTGGGCAACGACGAACGGGAACTCGAGGACCGCTGCTTCAAGATCTACTACGTGTTCGAGCATCTTCAGGCACCCCTGGTGGTCCTCGCCGAGTACCTCCTCCAGCGCGGATCCACGGAGTACGACTCGCTGCGTGAGGTCTTCCGTGCGGCCGACCCCTTCGAACGCCAGTTGTCCGACCTGCTCGGGCTCCGGCCGCGCGGGCGCCGGGCGAGGTCGGCGGGCCTGCTGCACCCGAGCCGGCCCGAGGGATTCCGTCCGCTGCAACGCGACCAGCCCACCGTCGCCCCGGCGGAGCCCGTGATCGCCCCGGACCCGGACCCGGACCCGACCGGGCCGGACGCCGAGCTGCCCCCCGGACGGCGGGTGGTCCTGCCCATCGGCCCGGTCCATGCCGGCGTGATCGAGCCGGGCCTGTTCCGGTTCCGGGTCGAGGGCGAGACGATCGAGGACGTCGAGATCCGGCTCGGCTTCACCCACCGCGGCCTGGAGCGACTGTTCCAGGCGCAGTTGCCCCTGCTGGACGGCTGGCGCCTGGCGGAGCAGGTCTCCGGCGACTCCTGCGTGGCGCACGCGCTCGCCTACTGCCGAGCGGCGGAGATCCTGGCCGAGGGCGAGCCCCCGACGGCCGCCGTTCTCCTCCGGGAGGTGCTCCTGGAGCTGGAGCGGATCCACAACCACGTGGCTGACGTCGGGACGCTGGCCGAGGACGTCGCCCTGGACGTCCCGGCGGCCGAGATCTCGGTCCTGCGGGAGAGCCTGCTGCGCCTGAACCAGCGGGTGAGCGGCCATCGCTACCTGCGCGGCGCCGTCCGGCCCGGAGGCGTGGCGCTGCCGCGCCCGCTGGACGACGCCGACCTGAGCCGCACCCTGTCCGGGTGCGTGGGACGGTTCGTCCGGCTGGCCGCGACGATCACCTCGCACCCCGGCTTCCGCACCCGGACCATCGGGGTGGGCGTGCTCACCGAGGCCGAGGTGCTCGAGCTGGGCGTCACCGGCCTCGTGGCCCGGGCCAGCACACCCCGGTCCGACACCCCCCGGGGCATCCCCGGAGAGGAGGGCGCCGGCGACGTGTACGCCCGCTGCCTGAGGAGGATCGCCGAGGTCGAGCAGGCACATCGGCGCGTGCTCGACCTGGTCACGACCTGGTCGCAGATCCCGGAACCGACCCGCTCCGACCTGCGCAGCCGCCTGCGGATCAGGCCCGAGAACAATTACACGTTCGCGGTCGGACGCTCCGAGGGCTTCCGGGGCGAGGTCGTCTACTGGCTGATGCAGGACAAGCTGGACGGGATCTACCGCTGCAAGGTCGCCGACCCGTCCACCGTGAACTGGCCGGCCCTGCGCCAGGCACTGCTGCCCCGCACCGGCCCGTCCGGAGCCCTCGAGACGGTCCTGGCCGACTTCCCGTTGGTGAACAAGAGCTTCGGCCTGTCCTATGCGGGAACCGATCTGTGAGAGGAGGAACGCCATGAGCGGGGGCTGGACGACGTTGCGCCGCCTCGTCGGGTACGACCTGTTCGCCGGACAGGCGCTCTCGTCGGGGGCGGGGTCCCTCTTCGTGCGACACCTCGACGGCGGCTCCAGCAACCTGGCCGAGGCGGAGCTGGCCGCCCTGACCGGTGCGGTGTACGACGTGAGCCGGTACGGCATCCGGTTCGTCGCCTCCCCGCGCCACGCCGACGTCCTGCTGCTCACCGGGCCGCTGACGCTCACCATGCTCGAACCGGCCGTGCGGGCCTGGGAGGTCATGCCGGAGCACCGGTGCATCGTCACGGTCGGCGATCACGCCGACTTCTCCGGTCGCCAGGACGAGCTGCACCCGCGGGCGGCGGAGATCACGCGGTTGCTCAGGGACTCCTACGCCACCGCCGAGCTTCCCGAGGAGATGCGCTCCGCCATCGTGGCGCACGCGCCGGGCGACCCGCCGTCGCCCCAGCAGATCATCGAGGCCCTTCTGGAGGCGATGCGCCGGTGCGGGCGGTGACCTGGCTCGTCACCGCCCGCGCCGTCCCCCCAACCGGGGTGCGCCGACCTCAGTAGGTCACACCCACGATCTTGCCCATGACCGCGATCCCGGCCAGCAGCAGGACGGCGACCAGCAGCGGACGGTCCCGCCTCGCTCCGGCGCGGCTGGTGCCGGCCCTGCTCTGGAAGGTCAGGGTCCGGGAACGCCGGTAGAGGATCTCGCTGTAGGTCCGGAAGATCGCCCCCGCGGCCCCGAGCAGGAGGATGAGGAACACTGTCGCGATCAGCGAGAGCAGGAATCGGTCGACCATGACCTTCCCTCCCTCCGTCGAAAGCGTCTGTCCCGAGCGGTGTCTCGGTACAGGCCATCCTCGAAGGAGGGCGTGGCGGGTGCAGTACGCGCAGGCTGCAGATGGCGTACACGAACCTGACGTGACGCCCGGGACAGTCCGGGGTGAGTCCGGGTCGGTCCGGGGTCAGTCCCGGCGGAGCGCGTCCAACTCGGCGGCGACGACCTCGACCATCGACTCCGGCGCGTCGTAGCGGGGTGCACCGGGAACCGGCCAGTGCGCCACCACGTCGGTGAAACCGAGCTCGCGGGCACGGCCCACGGCGTCCCTGAACCTCTCCGGCGAGACCAGGGAGAACGTCGGGGCCGCGTCGATCGAGAGCATCCGGTCGATCGAGTCCGGCTCCCGGCCGGCGGCCGCCAGGACCTCGTCGAAGCGGGCGGCGCAGTCGGCGATGCCCCGCCACCAGAGTCCGTCGTCGGTGTTCCCGCGCGGCACGTCGGGCGAACCGGTGGTCGACCAGCCGGCCCCGAACCGGGCCGCGAGACGCATCGTCCGGGGGCCGTTGGCGGCCACCACGAACGGGATCCGGGGCTGCTGCACGCACAGCAGCGTGGTCTCGGCATCGACCGCGCGGTAGTGCGCCCCGGCGTAGGAGGTGAGCGGACGGGTGAGCACCCGGTCCAGCAGGTCGACGAACTCCTCCAGCCGGGCCGCCCGCTCACCGGGGCCGGTCGGCGGGCCACCGAGCACCGCGGCGTCCGCACCCGTCCCGCCGGCACCGATCCCGAGCACGGCACGGCCGCCGCTGATGTCGTCCAGTGCGGCCAGCTCACGGGCGAACGGCACCGGGTGCCGGTAGTTCGGGGAGGCGACCCAGGTGCCGAGCGGGATCCGTGAGGTCACCGTGGCCGCGGCGACCAGGGTGGGAACCGTGGCGCCCCACGGCATCCCGGCGAAGGGATCCCAGGTGAGGTGGTCATAGGTCCAGAAAAGGCAGGTTATCTCTAAAGGACCCCTGACCTGCGGTTTTACTCCCCCGGTAGCTCCCCGGTGCCCAGGTAGTGCTCTACCTCGGCCAGCGTGAGCCGTTCCCGGTGCACTCCTCGGCGAGGGTCGTCCACTGACCAGGTGCCGAAGTCAGCCGCCCGAGGATCACGGCGAGGGTTCTTGCTCAGTGCGATGTCCTGGCGCCGGGCGGCGCGACGGGCACGGTTCTCCCGCACGCGCTGCTCGACGCTGTCCCTCCGCATGTGCCCAAGCTAGTGACTCAACTTATGCCGGAAATTATGGTCTAAGTGATGGCCTAAGACGTATGGTGACGATTCAGGCCCCAGAACGGGGCGGACCCTGACAAGCGCGGTAACGCTCGCCAGGGTCCTCGATCCAGCCCCAAGGAGGCTGAACCGTGGATCAATCATCGCGCAATGACCGGCCCCGGACAGGTGAACCGCTATGGCGAGTCGCGTGCACGCTCTGCCCTTGGCGCACGGACTGCCACACCGAGCCCGGGTCGATGATCTTGAGGGCCTCACACGAACGGCAATGGCACGAGGGCCGCGACGTCGTGACCGTCACCCGCACGGGCCGGGTGATCTGATGGCGATGTCTGTGCGCGTGCCCGTGCTGCCGCGCTGTGACCTGTGCTGGACGGAGACCCACAAGGACGTCCCCCGCCGATTACGACGCGAAGACCGTCATGGGCCCATGGGCGAACATGTGCACCGGCCATTTCCT
>JBAPWU010000294.1:0-4576 GCA_049283855.1 Kineosporiaceae bacterium | reverse complement strand
CGCCGGACCCGGCCACCGTGATCAGCGCCTCCAGCTCGGCGGCCGTGACCGGGTCGGGATCCTCCTCGAGCCAGGACCGGGCGCGCTCGATCAGGGTCTGCGAGGTGTCGTCCACGGCCCGAAACCTACCGGCCGGACCCCCCGAACGGCGCCGCCAGCGGCAGGATCACATTGCGATCGCGCGGGGTGCCGGCCAGCCTGGCGCCGTAGCCGGGCATCGGCATGTTCGCGGCCAGTTCGCGGTGCAGCGCCGCCAGTTCGGGCCGGGACAGTGCCGGTCCGGGGTCGAGCGGGCTGTCGTGGTCGACCATCGTGCACACCGCCGCCAGGGTGCCCTGCCCGTCGTGGACCAGCTCGATGATCCGGGACTGGCACGGCCAGTCGACCACCGCGCACGTGGTCACCTCCCAGAAGCCGCGCCGCCCGCCGTCCAGCCCGCGATGCGGGCTGAGCCGGGCGCGGACCCCGTTGGTGTGGGTGTGCCCGTTGATCCACAGCACCACGTTGCCGAAGCGGTGCACCAGGGCCTCCACCTCGGCGGCGGGCACCACCGGCACCACGGCGCCGTCGGGCCCGAGCGCCCCGAGCAGCCCGCTGCCGCGGCGGTTGGTCAGGGTGTCCAGACCGTGATGGCTGAACAGCACGACGAGCCGGTCGTCGTTGCCGGTCTGCACCGCCTGGCCGTCGGGGGCGCGGTAGGTGGAGTGCACCTCCTGCAGTTCGGTCTGCAGCCAGAGCAGCTGCTCGGCGTCGAGCGCGCCGTCGGCGCCGCCGAGCAGGCAGGTGGTGTCCAGAGCGATGAACCGCACGCCGCGCCCGTCGGCGCCGGGCACGTCGTGGCTGTAGTAGGCGGTGCCGTCGCGGCGGTTGCGTGCCCCGAAGCCGTGCCCGTGCGGGCGGGCGGAGGCGCGGAAGTGGGCCTCGACGAACTCCTGCCGGCCCACCGGACGGCGCAGCGGGTCGGCGGTGATCTCGCGCTGCGGCCCGGCGAGGAAGGCGTGCGCACCCTCGACGAAGGTCTCGTAGGCGGTGTCCCGGTCCAGGTCCTCGGGCAGCTCCAGCGGCTTGCGGCCACCGACCAGAGCCTCGGCCAGCTCGGGAGTCATCCGGCCGACCCCCTGGATCAGCGCCTCATGGTTGCCGTAGCAGGCCAGCCAGGGCAGGGCCAGGCCGCCGGAGGTGAACGCCGCCGTCGCCCGGTCCAGCACCCCGGGCAGGTGCGGGTAGCCGAAACCTTCCCGGAACAGGTCCGGCCCGCCCGCGCCGTCGCCGTCGGGGCGCCAGAAAACCTGGTCGGGCCAGTCGATCCGCTGGACCCCCTCGTAGCGCGGGCCGTGTCCGGACAGGGCCACCCGGCCCCCCTCGAGCAGGGCGAGCACGGCGAGCAGTTCGTTCCACTGCCCGTTGTCGATCGAGTCCCCGGTGGTCACCGCCAGGTCGAGCGGGGCTCCGGTCAGGGGCGCCCGGGAGACCCGGTTCAGGGTCCGGATCGTGGCGTCGACGGCATGGGCGGTGAACGCCTCGTTCGGCCGCTGGGTCGGCACCAGCAGCGAGAACCGGGGGTCGGCGAACTCGCGGTTGAAGAACTCGAACCGGGCAGGGGACTGCACGTCGGCCAGCTGCAGGTCGGTGACGTGGGCCAGGCAGAGCAGTGGCCGGGGCGAGGCCCGCCGCCAGCGGTCGGCGGCGTCGGGGAGCAGATCATCGCGGACGGCGTGCGCCTCACCGACATCGTGCGCCAGCCGCCGGTAGGCGCCCCTGGCCCCGGTCCGGACGACGTCGCCGGGGACGATGGTGCGGTGCAGGGTCAGCGGGGCGGGTACGTCGCTCATCCGTCAGCCGGCCGGGATGACCAGCACCGGTTCGGGCCTCAGCCGCACCGTGACCGCACTGCCCGTCGGGTGGTCCAGCGCGTCCGAGGCGGCCAGCTGGGCGATGACCAGCCCGTGGGCACCGAGGTCGAGGGTGACACGGCTGATCGCGCCCAGGAAGGAGGAGGCGATCACCGTGCCCGGGGTCCCCTCCGCGGCGGAGCCGTCGAGCACCATCACCGCCTCCGGACGCACCAGCGCCGTCACCGTCCCCGAGCGGATCCCCTTGTCCACCAGCGGGATCCGCTGGCCCAGGAGCTGCGCCTCGCCGTCCTGCACGGTGGCCGTCAGCCTATTGTTCAGACCGACGAACTCGGCCACGAACGGGGTGGCCGGGTGGGCGTAGACCTCGGTGGGCGGGGCGAGCTGCTCGATCCGGCCCTCCCGCATCACCCCGACCCGGTCGGCGATGGCCAGGGCCTCCTCCTGGTCGTGGGTGACGAACAGCGTGGTGATCCCGACGTCGAGCTGCACCCGGCGGATCTCGTCGCGCAACTGGGTGCGGACCTTCGCGTCCAGCGCCGACAGCGGCTCGTCCAGGAGCAGGACGGTGGGGGAGATCGCCAGGGCCCGGGCGAGGGCGACCCGCTGCTGCTGTCCACCGGACATCTGGTGGGCATAGCGGTCGGCCTGGGCCGACAGGCCGACCAGGTCGAGCATCTCCTCGGCGCGCTTGGCGCACGCCTGCGCGGGCTGCTTGCGCAGACGCAGGCCGAAGGCCACGTTCTGCCGGGCGGTCATGTGCGGGAACAGCGAATAGGCCTGGAACACCATGCCCATGTCGCGGCGGTTGGTGGGCACCCGGGTGACGTCGTTGCCGTCGACCACGATCCGGCCCCCGTCGGCGTCCTCCAGCCCGGCGACCAGGCGCAGGGCGGTGGTCTTGCCGCAGCCGCTCGGCCCCAGCAGGGCCACCAGTTCGCCGGGGTTCAGGGTCAGGTCCAACCCGTCCAGGGCGGTGATCGTGCCGTAGGTGCGGCGCAGGTCCTCCAGCCGCACCTCGACGCCCGCCCGCGGCGCGGCCTGGGTACTCACGATGTCCTCCCGAGGCGCGCACGGCGACGTCCGACCAATGACAGCAGCAGCAGCAGCACGAACACGAAGATCAGGGAGGCCAGCGACAGCGCCACCGACAGCCCCGCGTCGGACAGGCCCAGTTGCTGGACCGCCACCGGCAGGCTCACGTAGTTGAACAACGAGACGATGGTGTACTCGCCCATCACGATGGCCACGCACAGCAGCGCGGCGTTGAGCACCGCGCCGGCCATGTTCGGCACCACGATCCGCAGGATCACCGTGGCCCAGCCGGCGCCGAGGCTGCGGGCGGCCTCGGACAGCGTGCGGACGTCCATCGCCCGCAGCCCGGTGTCCAGCGAGCGGTAGACGTAGGGCAGCACGATCACGCTGTAGGCCAGGAACAGGGTCAGGATCGAGTCGGTGCGCAGCAGGTAGCGCACCCAGGCGTACACCGGGAACAGCCCGACCACCAGCACGATCGCCGGGATGGTCAGCGGCAGCAGGCAGAGGAACTCCACCACCCGGGTCATCCTCGGCACCCGCAGCCGCACCCAGACCATGGTCGGCACCATCAGGGCCAGGGCCAGCACGCTGGTGAGCACGGCCAGTTCGAGCGAGGCCAGGATCGCGTCGATGATCGCCGGGTCGGCGATCCGCCGCCACGCCTCGAGCGTGCGCGGCGCCGTCAGGCCGATGCCGCGGGTGCTGAACTCGAGCAGGGAGAGCTGCGGCAGGAGGAGGAACGCTCCGATCACGACGAGGATCGCGTAGCGGATCAGCTGGAACCGGCGTGCACGGAGCGCCCGCGGGCCCCGCACCGGACGCGGCGTCACTGCAGCCACCGCGATGACCGCTTCTGCAGCCACGTGTTCAGGATCATCACGATCGCCACGACCACGATCATGCCCATGGCGAGGGCCTTGCCGATGTTCTCCCGGCCCAGCAGCACCTCGCTGGTCAGCGCCGTCCGGATCTGCAGCGGCACGATCGGCGCCCCCTGGCTGATCAGCACGGCGGCGGTGGCGTACGCGGAGAAGGCGTTGGCGAACAGCAGCAGCAGCGCGCCCAGGAACGGCGGGGTGAGGATGGGGACCGCGACGTGGCGCCAGTAGTCCCGTGTCCTGCCGCCGAGGCTCTCGGTGGCTTCCCGCCACTGCGGGCGGACGCCGTCCAGCGCCGGCAGGAACACCAGCACCATCAGCGGGATCTGGAAGTAGCTGTACACCATCACCAGGCCCTTGAGCTCGTAGAGCCAGTTCCCGGAGATGTCGGTGCCGGTGCTGTCGAGCACCGCCAGGGTGAGCAGGCCCTGCCCGCCCACGGTGGCGATGAAGGCGAAGGCCAGGGTGACGCCGCCCGCCTGGGCCAGCACCCCGCACGCCGACGTCACCGCCTTGCGCAGGAGCCCGTCCGGGTTGCCGGTGGTCACCACGTAGGCGAGCAGGGCTCCGAACACGGCCCCGATCAGGGCGCTCACGGCCGAGACCTCGATGCTGTTGACGAAGGACCTGACCACGTAGTCGGCGCCGAGTTCGCGAGCGTTCGCCAGGGTCGGACGGTGATCGGCGTCCAGGAACGCGGCCACCACGACCGTCACCGTCGGGATGATCAGGAAGATGCCGACGTAGGCCAGGAACGGCACCACCCCGAGCCAGGACAGGGACAGTCGGCGGCCACCCGTCGAGGGG
>JBAPWU010000293.1:0-7481 GCA_049283855.1 Kineosporiaceae bacterium | reverse complement strand
GACCTACCCCACCCCCGAGGCCGGCGACCTGGCCCGGCGGGTCACCGCCGCGATGCCGGACGACGAGCGCGTGCACATCCACCCGCGGCGCGGCCTCGACCACGGCGCCTGGGTGCCGCTGAAGGTGATGTACCCGGCGGCCGACGTGCCCGTGCTGCAGCTCAGCATGCCCACCCTCGACCCGGTCCGGCTGCTCGAGCTCGGACGACGCCTACGACCCCTGCGCGAGGAGGGGACCCTGATCATCGGCTCGGGCTTCCTGACCCACGGTCTGCCCTTCCTCGACCGGGACCAGTTCCTCGGCCGGGCGCCGGCGCCGACCTGGTCGCGCGACTTCGACGCCTGGGCGGCGCAGGCCCTGGCCGCCGGGGACGTCGACGAGCTTGCGGCGTTCGCGGAGCGGGCACCGGGCATGCCCTACGCCCACCCCACCGTCGAGCACTACGTGCCGCTGTTCGTCACCCTCGGCGCGGCGACCCAGCCCGACACCCCCGTGACGACCACGATCGAGGGCTACTTCTTCGGCCTGTCCAAGCGCTCGTTCCAGGTCGCCTGACCTGCCGGGTGGTCAATTCCGCCCCGGAACGGAGCGGGATTCGGGGCGGAATCGACCACTCGTCGGGTGACAGCGGTGGTCGGGCCGAGGGGTCAGGCCAGGGAGAGGAAGAGCTTCTCCAACTCGTCGGCGGTCATCTGGTCCTCGCCACCCTCACCGACCATGCACTGCCGCAGGCCGCTGGCGACGATCTTGAAGCCGGCCCGGTCGAGGGCACGGGAGGCTGCCGCGAGCTGGGTCACGATGTCCCGGCAGGGGCGCTGGTCCTCGATCATCGCGATCACGCCGTCGATCTGCCCGCGCGCCCGGCGGAGTCGATTGACGATCTGACGCGCCTCTTCCTCGCCAATGTCCACCAGGGATCCTCCCCGCTCACGGTGCCACTGCCGGGGACCCGCCCCGAGAGACTCTAGTGTACCCCCCGGGGTATCACTTCCCTACTTGTACGGACATCCGTACTCATGACACACTCGACCCATGCTGCTCGTCGTCCTCGCCCTCGCCGTGGTGGTCGGCCTGTCCCTCGGCCTGCTCGGCGGCGGGGGATCGATCCTTGCCGTGCCGCTTCTGGTCTACGTCGCCGGCCTGGGCGCCCAGGAGGCCGTCGCCACCTCGCTCTTCGTGGTCGGCACGACCAGCGCGATCGCCGTCCTCCCGCACGCCGCCAAGGGCCGGGTGCACTGGCGCACCGGACTGCTCTTCGCCGCCGGGGGCATGGCCGGTGCCTACCTGGGCGGCCGGCTCGCCATCCGCGTGCCGGGGGCCGTCCTGCTGGTGGCCTTCGCCGCGATGATGCTGGCCACTGCCTCGGCGATGCTGCGCGGACGGCGCGAGCGGCCGACCGGCACCACCCGCCCGCATGCGGTCGCCACGGTCGCCCTGGGCGCCCTGGTCGGTACCCTCACCGGCTTCGTCGGTGCCGGCGGCGGCTTCCTGATCGTGCCCGCGCTGACCCTGGTCGCCGGCCTGACGATGACCTCGGCCATCGGCACCTCGCTCCTGGTGATCACCCTGCAGTCGATGGCCGGACTGCTCGGCCACCTGCACGGCACCCAGGTCCCCTGGACCCTGGCGCTGGGCGTGACCGGGGCCGCCGTGGTCGGCAGCCTGATCGGCGCACGGCTCGCCGGACGGGTCTCCCAGCCGGCGCTGCGTCGTGGGTTCGGCGTCATGGTGCTGGTGATGGGAGCGCTGGTGATGGCCCAGCAACTGCCCTCCGTGCTCGCCGGGCTGCAGGGCTCGACGCGCACCGCCCTGCTCGTGGCCGCAGTCATCGTCGTCGCCGTCGTCCTGATCGGCGTGACGGTGCGCCGGCGGCTCTCGGCACGTCGCCCGACCCCGGGGAATATACCCCCAGGGGTATCGGTGTTGCCCAAGCAGGCGGACCCGGACTCCGCACTGGACACCACCTCTCACACCTCCTGACCCCGCGAGACCCGAGGAGCACGCCCGTGTACTTCGCCCAGCACTACCTCGACTGCCTGTCCCAGGCGTCGTACCTGATCGGCGACGAGTCGAGCGGCCACGCCGTCGTCGTCGACCCCCGGCGGGACGTCGCCGAGTACCTCGACGACGCCGCGTCCCACGGCCTGCAGATCGTGGGTGTGATCAACACCCACTTCCACGCGGACTTCCTGGCCGGTCACCTGGAGATGGCCCGGGCGACCGGCGCCTGGATCGGCTACGGCCGGGCCGCACAGGCCGAGTACGAGATCCGGCCCCTGCACGACGGCGAGCGGATCAGCCTCGGCGACGTGACCCTGGAGATCATGGAGACTCCCGGGCACACGCCCGAGTCGATCAGCATCCTGGTCTACGAGCACGCCGCCGACGAGGTGCCCTACGGCGTGCTCACGGGCGACGCCCTGTTCATCGGCGACGTCGGCCGGCCCGACCTGCTGGCCTCGATCGGGGTCACCGCCGACGAGCTCGGGGTGCAGCTGTACGACTCCATCCAGCGCAAGCTGATGGGGCTGCCGGACGCCGTCCGCGTCTTCCCGGCACACGGTGCGGGGTCGGCCTGCGGCAAGAACCTGTCCACCGCCCGGCAGTCGACGATCGGTGAGCAGCGCGTGCTGAACTACGCCTGCCAGCCGATGAGCCAGGACGAGTTCGTCGCACTGGTCACCGCAGGGCAGCCGTCGGCGCCCGAGTACTTCGTCTACGACGCGATCCTCAACCGCAAGGACCGCGAGGTCTACGACGCCGAGCGGCCGCTGACGGCGCTGGACGAGGCCGCGATGGAGACGGCCCGGGCCGGGGGCGCCGTCGTGGTCGATGCCCGGGACACCCTGGACTTCGCGGCCGGTCACCTGCGTGGGGCCGTGAACGTTCCCGCCGACGGCCGATTCGCCGAGACCGCGGGCATGGTGCTGCACCCTCACGATCCGATGGTGATCATCGCTCCCGAGGGCCGCGAGACGGAGTCCGCCGTCCGTCTGGCCAGGATCGGCTTCGACCACGTCGTCGGCTATCTCCCCGAGGCCGAGCGGCTCCTGGTCACGCATCCGGACCAGGTCGGCCAGGCCAGTCGGCTGACCCCGCGCCAGTTGGAGGAGGTGACCGATTCGGACACCCCGCCGATCGTGGTCGACGTCCGCAACGCCGGCGAGCGCGAGGCGGGCCACATCCCCGGCTCCCTGCACATCCCGCTGGCCGAACTGCGCCGTCGCCTCGACGAGGTGCCGGCCGACCGGCCCGTCGTCCTGTACTGCGCCGGGGGGTGGCGGTCCAGTGTCGGCGCCAGCCTCCTGCGCCAGCAGGGCCGCACCGACGTGTCCGACCTGCTCGGCGGGTTCGCTGCCTGGCAGTCCACCCACGCACTGCCCGCGGGAGCCTGAGATGGCGACCATCGACCTGACCCGGCCCATGTTCGACCCGACGATCGAGGGCGACGGGATCGTGCTGGTGGACTTCTGGGCCGCCTGGTGCGGCCCGTGCCGGAGGTTCGCGCCGGTCTTCGAGAGGGCCTCCGAGCAGCATCCCGACATCACCTTCGCGAAGGTCGACACCGAGGCCGAGCGCGAGCTGGCCGGCGGGATGCAGATCTCCTCGATCCCCACCCTGATGGCCTTCCGGGAGGGTGTGCTGCTCTACGCTCAGCCCGGGGCGCTGTCCGCGCCGGCCCTGGAACAGCTGATCGCCGCCGTCCGAGAGGTCGACATGGCCGAGGTGCACCAGAAGATCGCCGAGGCGCAGACGACGCCGTGACCGCACCCGCCGCCGCCCCGGCCCGCTCCCTCGACCGGCACAGCCCGATGCCCCTGTGGGCCCAGCTGCTCGCCGATCTGGACCGGCGCCTGGCGGCGGGTGCGTTCGATGCGCATTTCCCCGGCGAGATGGATCTCGTGAGCGAGTACGAGGTGTCACGGCACACGGTGCGCGAGGCCCTGCGCCGGATGCGGGACCGCGGCGTGCTCGACTCGACCCGCGGGCGGGCCACCCGGGTCCGCACGGGCATCGAGCAGCCGCTGGGAGCCCTGTACTCGCTGTTCCGCGAGGTCGAGGCCCGGGGGATGGTGCAGACCAGCCAGGTGCGGGCCCAGCAGATGACCACGGATGCCGACGCTGCCGTGCTGCTGGACCAGGCAGCGTCGGCCGAGCTGTTCTATCTCGAGCGGATCCGGCTGGCGGACGGCGAGCCTCTGGCCCACGACCGGGTCTGGCTCACGGCCGACCTGGGGCGAGCGCTGCTCGGCGCCGACTTCGGCCGAACCGCCCTCTACGACGAGATCGCCGCCCGCTCCGGCGCGCGGCTGACCGACGGCACCGAGAAGATCAACGCCGTGAACGCGACGCCGACCGAGCGTGCCCTGCTCCACCTTCCGCGCGGCGTGGCCTGCCTGCGCGTGGAACGGCTGGGACGCCTGTCCGGACGTCCTGTGGAGCGCCGGATCACCCTGGTCCGCGGGGACCGCTACACGATGATCGCCGACTGGTCGAGCCGGGGCTACAGCGTCGGGGCGCAAGCCAGGCAATCCACCGAAACTGCTCCCGTCTCACCCCGTGCTCGATCGGCCACGCCCAGGTAAGGTCTGCTCAAAGACCGCCTACCTCGCCCGATGCCGAGGAGTGCTCTCAACCGTGAGCCACCCTGTCCCCACCCCGACCCACCTCGCGCGCGGCCCGGCCCGCCTGCGCGTGAGCAGGGGTGGAACCAGGCGTGGATCTCCACACGATCACGCCAGCGCCGAGGCCGGGCGCAGCGTGCTCCGATGATCCCGCGGGGCGCGCCGGGGCCTTCGGCCTCGGCGGCCCGGCGTCTGTCTGCTGCACCGACCGACGACCGTGACCGCATACGGGTGCTCTCCTACGAGCTGTTCGAGTGCGCACAGACCGGCCTGTGCGAACGCGAGATCCTCGAGCTGCTGTCCCGCGCCCGGGCCCAGGGATGGGCCGATGTGGAGTGCGTGCTGCACTTCGCCCTGCTGGCCGTGGGCAACCACGGGCCGACCGGCCTGCACCAGCTCGAGGCGATGGCCGAGGCCGCGGAGCGCTCCGGTGACGAGGCCCTGGTCGCGGCTGCCATGGCCACCCGGGCGATGACGCCGGGCGCCGGGGGCGAGCGCGGCCTGCACCGCGCGGTGGTCATCCTCGACGAGGTGGGCAGCGCGATGCTGCACCGCCCGGTGGCCTATGTGACGTGCGCCCGGGGCTACCACCGGCGCGGCCTGTGGGAACTCGCTCTGGACATGCTCGACCGTGCCGCGACCAGCCTGACCGGCCGCTGGCCGCCTGCCCTGACCGGGATCGCCGACTTCAACCGGCGGACGATCGTGCTGAACCGGATCGAGTGCATGCTCCCGCTGACCTGCTCCCTGATCGAGATCGGGCAGCGCGACCGGGCCGAGACCCTGGCGGCCAGCCGCACCCGCCTGGGCCCCCAGGACCTCGCAGCGTTGCCGGAGGAGTGGGTCACGGAGGTGCAGGCGGTCGACTACCTGATGGCTGCGGTCGCCGCCGAGTCCGAGACCGTCTCCCCGCACCGCCTGCTGCGCGCCCTGCACCCCACCCAGCGCCAGGGCTACCGGGCGTGCGTGCTGCTCGCCCAGGCGATCCGCGCGCTGGACGCGGGCAACGCGGCCAGTGCGGCAGCCCTGGCGGAGTCGGCCCTGCTGCACGTGGACGAGGACTTCGGGCCGGCCCTGACCACGGTGTGCCTGCACATCTCCGCGATGGTCGACCCGCCGGCCAACGGGTGGCGACGGTACGCGGAGCGTCAGGCGCAACTGCGGTGGAAGGCCCGCCTCGACGTCCTCGACGCCGCCCGCAGTCAGCTGGAGGCGGAGCGGGTCATCCTCGACAACGACCGGATCAGCGAGCGCGCCTACGTCGACGAGCTCACCGGGCTGGCCAACCGGCACGCGTACGCCCGCCACCTGCGCCGGCTCGAGCTCAGCGGGGATCGGGCCCAGGTCGCCGCGCTGATGGTCGACGTCGACCGGTTCAAGGAGGTCAACGACCGCTTCGGGCACGCCGTGGGGGACGACGTGCTGCGTCGCCTGGGCGGCATGCTGCTGTCGATGACCCGCGCCACCGACATGGCCGTGCGACTGGGTGGCGACGAGTTCATGCTGCTCCTCAGCGGACGGGGCCGGATGGATGTCGCCTCCCGGGGCGAGGAACTGGTGACCCTGGTGCGGGCCTACCCGTGGTCCGATCTCGTCGACGGGCTCCAGGTGACGGTCAGCGCGGGGGCCGCCGTGGGCGCCGCCAAGAACATCACCGCCCTGCTCTCGGAGGCGGACCACCACATGTACACCGCGAAGTCGCAGGGCCGCGATCGCCTGGTCCACGGCTGAGCCGCGGCCGCCCTAGCCCGCGTCGGCGAGGCGGGGGTCCCGGCGCAACCGGTCGAGGGCACGCCGCCGAGTCGGACCCATGCTCCCTGCCGGGACCCCGAGCCGATCGGCGGCGGGCAGGTAGCGCTCGTCCTCGGGGTGGAGCAGGGCGAGCAGCACCGCACGCTGCCGCTCGGGCAGCTCGACGATCGCGTGCAGCAACCGGCACTGCTCGTCCCGGCGGGCCACGAGTTCGGCGATGTCGGCGACCGGTTGGCGCTCGCGAGCCAGCGGCGCATCGCGGTCCGTGTGGTCCTGGGGGACGACCCTGCGCAGGGCGCGCAGCCGATGCAGGCTCTCGCGACGGGCTGTGGTGGACAGCCAGGCTCCCAGCGCGCGCGGATCGCGCAGCGTGCAGACCCGCTCCAGGCAGCGCAGCCACGTGCTCTGGACGACGTCCTCCGCGTCGGAGCTGTTCAGGCCATGGGCGAGGGCCACCCGGCGGAGGGTCTCGCCGTAGGTGGCCACCACCTCGTCCCACGCGGCAGGGTCACCTGCCGTCAGGCGCTCCAGCAGCCGGCTCCCCGCCACCTGCGCCGGGTGCCCCGCGTCATCCGTCGGAGCTACCACATCGGCGAGCCTGCCGACCCGGCGCGGGCCGGCGGAACCACCTGTGGGTGGAGATGGTTCATCCACTTCCAGATGGACCCTGTCTCGGGTCACATCCCTCCGGGGGCTGACGTCACGCCGGGTGTCGGCTGGCGACGATGGGCGCCATGATCGACAAGGCCCCCGCGGCAGCGCCAGGATCCGTCGCCGTCCATCTGTCCCGGCAACCCCGCGCGTCGGGCGGGTTGACCGCCGTCGGCCGGGGCGTCCTGGTCGGCCCCGACCTCGTGCTGGTGCCACACCCCATCCTGGCCGCACTTCGGCGACAGCCCACGGCCACGGTCCTGGTCACCGTCCACGGAACCGACGCACCCGGCGGCGCCGCGGGCGTGGTCGAGTGGCGCACCGTCACGACGGTCGAGCCATTGACCTTCGAAGGCGATCCGGACGGCGCCCGCGCCGCGGGGCTGCTGCGGTTGGACGCCCCGTCGGGGTACCGGCCCACCGTCGTCGAGGGGCAGGTCGTGGCCCTCGAC
>JBAPWU010000292.1:0-5627 GCA_049283855.1 Kineosporiaceae bacterium | reverse complement strand
GGCGATGCCGAACACGGGCGTCGGCGGAGGCACGACGTCGATGCCGGCCCAGACCGGGCCGTGGGCACGGTTCGGGCCGTCGACGTGGTCGACGAAGGGACGGACCAGCTCACCGGTCGGATGCGGGTCGTCGCCGAGCATCGGCCCGGCGAACGCCTCCTCGACCGCGCGCTCCAGCTCGGCGAACTGCTCGGACTCCCACCAGCGCGGGCCGAGGCGGTCCTCGGCCTCACGCAGCTGACGCTGGCGCAGCCGGCGGCCGGCGCCGAGGGCATAGCCCAGGCCCGGGGTCAGCGGAGCCGTGGGCTCCACCACCGGCACGAACAGCTCCTCGTGCTCGATCTGCTGCAACCCCACGGGCCGGGTGACGTCGCTGGAGGGCTCCAGGCGGTCCAGGACGGCAAGGCCCCCGTGCGGGGCGGCCGGAGCGGTGGAGATGCCCGACGAACCTGCGGGCCGTACCCGGTCTGGTGTTCCGGCGTGACGGGCCACGTCGTCCTTTCGAGCATCGCCGGGCGGGGAGCCGGCGTCCGGAGTGGTGCCCCATCCGGAGAGGAGGCGTCCTGACCCCGCAACGATGTCGAGAGAACGGGGAATGGTCCATGGTCAGCACGCAAGGCCATGGCTCTTGGTAGTTGACGACTGCGTGAGATGACTCTCCGTATATCAATGTGAGGAAGGTCACAGCACGCTTCGTAACCAGTTTTGGGAACCTCAACCGTTCTTAGGCATCTCATGACGTGCCCGCACCACGGACCGTACGCGAGCGTTCTGGCGGTCAATAACGGACAGTAAACGGAACAATCTCGGCATTTCACAATGCGTGTGATCCATCGAACGGTGGAGACGATCGACGGCGGCCTGCTCCCGGGAGTACAGCCACCGATCAGGCGGACGGCGCGACCACACCGCCGCCGACCCATCGAGATGCATTCGTAATGTTACGGACGGTGGCGATCTGGTCCGGGCGAGCTCAGGGCTCCAGGCCCTCCAGCAGCTCCGTGACCAGCGCCGCGACGGGCGATCGCTCGGACCGGGTCAGAGTGACGTGTGCGAACAGCGGGTGACCCTTCAGCGCCTCGATCACTGCGGCCACCCCGTCGTGACGGCCCACGCGCAGATTGTCCCGCTGGGCCACGTCGTGGGTGAGCACCACCCGGCTGTTCTGGCCGACCCGGGACAGCACCGTGAGCAGGACGTTGCGCTCGAGGGACTGCGCCTCGTCGACCACCACATAGGCGTCGTGCAGGGACCGGCCCCGGATGTGGGTCAGCGGGAGCACCTCGAGCATGCCGCGGTCGATCACCTCGTCGACGACCTCCTGGGAGACCAGGGCGCCCAGGGTGTCGAAGACCGCCTGGCCCCAGGGATTCATCTTCTCGGCCTCGGTGCCGGGCAGGTAGCCGAGCTCCTGCCCGCCGACCGCGTACAACGGGCGGAACACCATCACCTTGCGGTGCTGGCGGCGCTCCATCACCGATTCCAGCCCGGCACACAGGGCCAGGGCCGACTTGCCCGTGCCGGCCCGCCCGCCCAGGGACACGATCCCGATCTCGGAGTCGAGCAGCAGCTCGACGGCGATCCGCTGCTCGGCGCTGCGTCCGTGCACCCCGAACACGTCCCGGTCGCCGCGCACCAGGCGGACCTGCTTGTCCGCGGTGACCCGCCCGAGGGCGGAGCCGCGCGGGGAGAGCAGGACCAGCCCGGTGTGGCAGGGCAGGTCCTGGGCCGCCGCCACGTCCAGGCCCTGCTCGGCATACAGCGAGGCCATCTCCTCGGCCGAGATCTCGAGCTCGGCGATTCCGGTCCAGCCGCTCTCGACCGGGCTCTCCGGCTCGTACTCCTCGGCCTCCAGGCCCACGGCCGAGGCCTTCACCCGCATCGGCAGGTCCTTGCTGACCAGGGTCACGTGGCGCCCGTCCGCCGCCAGGCTGCGGGCCACGGCGAGGATCCGGCTGTCGTTGTCCCCCATCCGGAAGCCCGCCGGCAGCACCGCGGGGTCGGCGTGGTTGAGCTCGACCCGCAGCCGCCCGCCGGACGTGCCGATCGGGATGGGCGCGTCGAGCCTGCCGTACTGGACCCGTAGGTCGTCCAGTTTGCGCAGCGCCTCACGGGCGAAGTAGCCCAGCTCGGGATGGTGCCGCTTGGCCTCCAGCTCGATGATCACCACGACCGGAAGCACCACCTCATGCTCGGCGAACCGGGTCAGGGCCCGTGGATCGGCCAGCAGGACCGAGGTGTCCAGGACGAAGGTGCGCTGGGGCCCGGTCCGTACCGCGGGCCGGGTGGAACGCCGGGTGTTGGCCACTGCGACTCCCCTCCGAGGCGCCGGGGCACCTCGTCGTCACGTCCCCGGTCGAGAGTGACATCGCTTTCCTCAGAACGCTACGACCCAGATCACACGGGTCGAGGGGTGTGTCGCGGCCCGCCTTGCCGTAAGGGATCGCCCACGCGCGGAGGCGTCAGGAGCCGAAGCGGCGCTCGCGCAGGGCGTAGGAGCGCAGCGCCCGGAGGAAGTCCACCTTGCGGAAGTCCGGCCACAGGGCCTCGCAGAAGTAGAACTCGCTGTGAGCGCTCTGCCAGAGCAGGAACCCGGACAGCCGCTGCTCCCCCGACGTTCGGATCACCAGGTCCGGGTCGGGCTGACCGCGGGTGTACAGGTGCGCGGCGATGTGCTCGACGTCCAGGATCTCGGCGAGCTCCTCGATCGAGGTCCCCTCGGCGGCGTGCTGGTGCAGCAGCGAGCGGACGGCGTCGGCGATCTCGCGCCGTCCGCCGTACCCGACGGCGACGTTGACGTGCAGGCCGGTCACCTCGCGGGTGGCGTCCTCGTGCTCCTTCAGGACGTGCGCCAGGTGGGCGGGCAGCAGGTCGAGGGAGCCGACCGGGTGCACCCTCCAGCGTCCGGTCGCGGCGATCCGGCCGACCAGGTCCTCGATGATCCCGAACAGCGCGGTCAGCTCGCCGGAGGGGCGGGAGAGGTTGTCGGTCGAGAGCAGCCAGAGGGTGACCCGCTCGACGCCGACCTCCTCGCACCAGCCGAGGAACTCCAGCACGTTCGCGGCGCCGGCCCGGTGCCCCTCGCTGGTGTCGGTGCCGTACGCGCGGGCCCAGCGCCGGTTCCCGTCGACCAGGACCCCGACATGCCGGGGAATCGCCTCGGGGGTCAGGGTCGAGGCCAGGCGGCGCTCGTAGACGCCGTACAACAGCCTGCGCAGACCCATCAGCCCACCCCTCGCCACCTGCCGCCCCCACAGACCGCACGCGGAAGCCATCAGAGGGCTTCACGGTACCCCTGCCCGGTGGTCCCGACGGCTCCTGAGGCTCGGCACGGCACCGATCCCCGGAAGTTACGCAGCAGTAACCTACGCAACCGTAAGGTATCGTCCTACCGTATGGACCAGCCACCCACCCGGCCCGACCGGCCCCACCTGCGGGGCTGGCTGCACGCGGCCACCTTCCCGGCAGCGGTGGCACTCGGCGTCGCACTCATGATCATCTCCCGCGACACCACGGCCCGGATCTCGGTCGCGATCTTCGCCGGGACGGCGGCCCTGCTGTTCGGGGTCAGCGCCACCTTCCATCGCGGCCACTGGGGGCCGCGCGCGCATGCCGCCCTGCGCCGCCTGGACCACGCCAGCATCTTCCTGGTGATCGCGGGCAGCTACACGCCCTTCACCGTGCTGCTGCTTCCGCCGGGGAAGGCGCGCACCCTGCTCGTACTGGTCTGGTCCGGGGCGATCGCCGGGGTGGTGTTCCGGGTGTTCTGGCTGCATGCCCCGCGCTGGCTCTACACGCCCACCTACATCCTGCTGGGCTGGGCCGCGGTCGCCTTCCTTCCCGACTTCCTGGCCGGCGGGCGGCCGGCCGTGCTGCTCCTGGCCCTGGCCGGCGGCCTGCTCTACACCGCGGGCGGGGTCGTCTATGCCCTCCGCCGGCCGAACCTGTCGTCGCGCTGGTTCGGCTTCCACGAACTGTTCCACGCGTTCACCGTCGCCGCCTTCGCCGCGCACTGTGTCGGCGTGGGCCTCGCGGTGCGCACGGTCACGGCCTGACCGGTGGCTCCAGCCGGTCACCCAGAATTCGTCGAACAGCAACCGTCGGCGCAGTCCCGGCGCTTGGGGCTAACGCCCGACGGGTCTAGCGTCGATAGAGGACACATGATCTCGAGACTGCTCGACGGCGCGCATCTCGCGAAGGACTCCAGGAGAGGACCCGAGGTGCTGCACGACGCCGAAGCCGCCCGATCACTCGCCCACCTGCACCTGGCCCCGCTCGGGAACCTCTGGGCGCACGTGCAGGTGACCGCCCAGCACGCCGAGGAGATCGCCGCCGTGGCGGGTCCGCTCGACCGGGAACTGCTGATCTGCGCGGCCTGGCTGCACGACATCGGGCACGCACCCGCCGCCCAGCGGGTGGGGTTCCACCCGGTGGACGGCGCGGTGATGCTGCGCGAACTGGGCTGGCCCGAGCGCCTGGCCGCCCTGGTCGCCCACCACTGCGAGGCCCGCCTGATCGCGGCCGCCTGCAGCAGGTCCCGCGAGCTCTCCGAGTTCGCCCACGAGGAGAGCGCGGTCGCCGACGCCCTGGTCTACGCCGACCTGGCCGCCGGGCACGACGGCCGGCGGCCCAGCCTGCGCACCCGGCTCGACGACCTGGAACTGATCCAGCCGGGTGACGGCCCGGCCATGATCCAGGCCCGGGCGGCGCGGCGCCTGCCGCTGATCGCGGCCGTGCACCGCACCGAGCAGCGCCTGCAGGGCGTGCACCCGGCGCTGCGCAGCGCCTGACCGGCTCAGACCGCTCGGCTCAGACCGCTCGGCTCAGGCGCTCGGCTCAGGCGCTCGGCTCAGACCGCTCGGCTCAGGCGCTCGGGCCGGCCGAGGCCCCGGGCCCCGCCTGGCGCACCTTGGCCACCGACTCCATCGCCTCGCGCAGATCTCCGAGCCACGCCTGGGTGTTCTCCCCGACCAGGCGCACGCACCAGGCGAGGGCGTGCGCGCGGGACCGGGCCACACCGGCGTCCACCAGGGTGTCGAGCACCTGGCGCTCCCCCTGACGCAACCGGGTCATCACCGGCACGGCGAGGTGGGTGAACACCTCTCGGTGCTCACCGACCCGCACGCCCCAGGCGACCTTGCGCTCGAAGCGGTGCTCGGCCTCTCGGGCGATCGAGATCCGCTGTGCCCGCGTGTCCGATCGCCAGCGGGCCACGTACCCGGCGAGCGCCTCGGCCCGCTCGGCCTCGCTCGCCTCGGCGTCGGGCCCGGGACCGGCCAGAGCGAGGACGACGGTGATCTCCTCGCGGTCGACGCTCACCTCGGTCGGCGCGGCCACCCACTCCTCCGGCAGACGCTGACCGAACCAGGCACTGATCGTGATCTGTGTGCTTTCGTGTTTGCTCATGCAACGATGATTACTCACTTACACCGGAATCACCACACCACCCGACCCGTGTTCGCGCAGGACGAACACCGCGGTCGGCGCGTCCGTCGATCACGGGTGGCGAGCGCCGAGGCTGAGCGCCAGCGCCGCGGGCTCGGTGACGGGGGCGTCGCAGACGAAGTGGCGGCAGACGTACGCGGCCGGACCGCCGTCGGCCAGGGGCCGGCCGGCGAGCAGCGGGA
>JBAPWU010000291.1:0-2650 GCA_049283855.1 Kineosporiaceae bacterium | reverse complement strand
CCACGATCAGCTGCCACAGGCCGAACGCGACCGCGGCGCCCCCGACCGCGCAGGCCACCGCCCGCGTCGCCGTCCTCATGCCGGCTCGATCCGGGCCAGCCACTTGGTCTGGTGCACCCCGGGGCGGTTCGGGGCGATCAGCCGCAGCGGGTACCCGTGGTCGAGGTCGAGTGGCTCTCCGTTCAGCCGTAACGCCAACAGGGTCAACGGATCCCGGGCGACGGCCGGTCCGATCGGTGAGCTCGCGTAGAGCCAGTCCCGCTCCAGGGAGACCGCCCGCAGGTGCGCGTCGGCCGGGGCGCCGGCCAGGTCGAGCAGGGCGCGCAGCGGCACCCCGGTCCAGTCCGCGCTCACGCTCCAGCCCTCGACACAGGCGATCGGCAGCCGGGCAGTGGTCTGCGGCATCGCCGCCAACTCGGCCAGGGTGAACCTGACCGGCCTCAGCCCGGCCACGGCCAGGCTCCACCCGGGATCCCGTGCCGCGCCGCGGATCCCGGCCGCCACCGCGGTCCGGTTGACCGCCACGCCCGCAGGCCCGGACGTCGGGTCCCGGGGCGCGAGGACCGACACCGCACGCAACAGCGGAACGGTCTGACCGGCGGTGGCCAGGGTGAGCGCGGCCACCGAGCCCACCGCGCCCAGGAGCACGGCCCGCCGGTCGGCGTCCGCCTCGGAAGACGCGTCGGCGGCCGGCTCGGGGGCGCGCAGGTGGTGCACCTTCAGGGTCACGTGCACCACCAGGGCACCGACCACCATCCAGGCCACCGCGTAGTGCACCCGCGGGAAGAAGAACGGCCACGGGTACCACCGGGCGACGTTCAGCAGGCCCGAGGTGACCTCGAACAGCAGGCCCGCCACCAGCGGCACCAGCATCAGCCGCTCGGCGGCGTGCCCGATCCCGCGCACCGGTGGCCAGAGGAACAGGCGGCGGTAGACCACCCACAGCTTGGCCAGCAGCAGCGGCAGCGCGGCGATCCCGGCCACCACGTGCAGGCCCTGGCTGATCTGATAGCCCCGGACCGGCCGGCTCGGCAGGTCGAACCAGCCGACCGGGTGCTGGTGCAGGTGGCTGATCAGACCGGTGGCGAAGGCCACGGTCACGGTGACGCCGAGCAGCCGCCCCAGCGTCGCCGCGCTGCGGGTGTCGTGCGCCCCGGGCGGGAACGGCCGGTCGGCGGGGTGCAGGATGCCGCGGCTCAGCAGGTCTCGGCGCAGGACGTCTCCTCGGGTCACCCCCCGACGGTAGGCAGCCGCGCCCCCGGTGCGGCTTACCAAAGCCTGAACAACCCCACGACTCAGCCGCGGATGGCCGCCTCCAGCAGTCGGACCGCCGCCCGCAGCTCCTCGGGCAGCGAGGTGTCGTACCCGACGACGGTGGCCCCGGCGTAGCGGAGCTCGAACCGCTGCAGATCTGCGCCGGTCGCGGGGTAGGTCCGGTCCCGGTCGAACAGGCCCGAGCCGTCCAGCTCGGCCACGACGGCCTGGACGGTCTCGGGGGCGAGCCGCCTCTCGGCCGACCGTCCGCTGACCTCGATCCGCGCCGCTCCGCCGGTGCCGATCGTGATCGTGCGGAGCTGATTGGCGAACCCTCCGTCCACGTGGAACCGGATCAGAGGGTCCTCGTGGGCTGGCTCACTGCTCACCGTGGACGCCGGGTGGCTGGTGTCGTTCACTGAGGCTCCTGCGTCGGTGGGGGCCGCGGACGTCGAGGGGGGAACAGCGGTCGGGGCGACCGGCTCGGCCGGCCCGGGCGGCTCAGCCAACCCCGACGGCCCGCCACGCCCCCCGGACGATCTGGGTCGCACCCTTGGGCGCCACCCCCGCCTTGACCAGGATCCGGGCCGACTGGCCGACCTGAGCAGCGGCATCGGCGAAGCCGGCCGTGGGGGCGAGGTGGTGCAGGGCGTGGTACCAGATCCGGGCGGCGTCGATCGTGCTGCCCAGTTCGGTGGCGGCCAGGTAGAAGGCTCGGTTGGGGATGCCGGAGTTGATGTGCACCCCGCCGTTGTCGGCGGTGCCGGTGAAGCGGTCGGCATAGTGGGCGGGCTGGGGATCCTTGCCCAGGATGGCGTTGTCATAGGCGGTCCCGGGGTGGCTCATCGAACGGAGAGCCTCACCATAGAGTTCGGGCCCCATGATCTCGTCGCCGATCAGCCAGTCGGCGGTCAGCGGGGTCTCGCCGGCGGCCCACTGGGTGACGGCGGAGCCGAAGACGTCGCTGAAGTGCTCGTTGAGCGCCCCCGATTCCTTCTGGTAGATCAGGCCCGAGGTGAACTGGGTGACGCCGTGTGCCAGCTCGTGGGCCACCACGTCGAGCGAGCGGGCGAACCCGGAGAAGATGACGCCGTCTCCGTCGCCGAAGGTCATCTCGTCGCCGTCCCAGAAGGCGTTGTTGTAGCCGGTGTCGAAGTGGATGTTCAACACCAGGTCGAGGTGTCGGTTGTCGATCGAGTGGCGATTGAGCACGGCCTCGTAGAAGGCCCGGACCTGGCCGGCGTGGTCGTAGGCGCTGATCCCGTCGGCGTCGTCGGTCTCCGGCTCGCCCTCGGCCCGGACGAGGGCGAGGCGCTGGGTGGTTCCGTGCTGGCAGTCGTAGACCTCGCGCCGGGAGGTTCCCGTGGCGGGGGGCGCCAGCGCGGCGCCCATCGGG
>JBAPWU010000290.1:0-2806 GCA_049283855.1 Kineosporiaceae bacterium | reverse complement strand
GGGCTCGCCGACCGTCTCCGCCGCCCGGACTGCCTCGAGCAGGGCCTGACAGCGCACCACCTGACAGCGGTGGGCGGCTCCCCGGAAGCGGGGAGCCGCCCACCGCAGTCACGCCCGCTCCACGATGCGTTTCTCGCACGGCGATGTCACCATGTCCGTGTGAACCCGCAGCCGCGGTATCCCGAGCGTCCGCGCCGGCCGGCATCCCTGCCGCCCGCCGCGGCCGATTCCGTTGCCGGCGGCACCGACCCTGCGGAGCGGATCGAGGCGGCCCACGCCACCGCCGAGGCGTTGGTGCGGCACGGGCGCAGTGGCGACGACGAGCGCACCGCGCGCCTGGTCGCCCTGGCCGACGAGCACGGCATCGACGAGATGGCCAACCTGTGGGCCGATCGCCCCGCCGATACCCTCCCAGGCGCGCTGTGGCGGCTGTACGCCCTGCGGGCGGGCATCCGGCGCGACCCGGTCGATCTTGCGCGGGCGTTCGAGGCCGGCCGGCACCTGGCCCCGGTCCATGAGGTGGTGGCCGGGGTCGGTGAGCCCCCCGGGCCGCAGGAGGTCCAGGCGGTGGCGGACGCCGTGCTGGCCGGTGCGTTCACCGGCGACCTCGGGGTCGCGCTGGAGCGCGCGGCCGCGTTCTGCCGGGTCGTGTCGACCGGCTGGGCGGTGATGGCCGACGGCCTGGACGGCGCGGACGGCGAGCCGATGACGCCCGCCTCCGGGCTCACCCGGCGAGCCGCTGACCTGCTGCGCACCGGCATCCAACTGGAACTGGCCGCGGCCCGGTGGCGCGAGGGCGGCCTGAACTGAGCCCGCCGCCCAGGCATCGGCCGAGTGCTGTTCCCGGGGTCGAACGAGTGGCCGGGGTGTCGAAATCCTCAGAGTTCGGGGAACATGGACGACGGTGGCTGTTGTTGGTCACCATCGGTGACACCCTCCGGGGTCTCACCGGGCGTCGAATCGCGGTAGCCCCGGGTCCCATGAAAAGCCGCTCCGAGCGGCCCTTGCACCGAGAGGTGCTCCCGGTCCGACGTCTCGCAGTGCGGGTCGCCGTCCTGGCCTCCGGGCCAGGGCGGCGATCTCGCGTCACCGGTTCTGCTGAGCACACGATGGGCCCGCATGCTCGACCAGACGTCCGACCACGACCCGCCTGACCAGCGGGCCCCCGCCGTTCCGGCCGCCCCTGATGCTCCGGCCGCCCCTGACGCTCCGGCCGCCCCTGACGCTCCGGCCCGACCCGCCGTTCTCCGCCCGCTGTGGCAGCGTCGCGCGATCACGCGCATCCTGCGCCTGGTCGGCGTCCTGGCGGTGGTGCTCGCCGGATCGGGGATCGGGGCGGCCCTCACCCCGCCGGTCACCACCCAGGTGGGCCCGCTCGAGGCGCAGGTGCGGGTCCGGCCCAGCCTGAACCCCGGTGTCCATCTGCTGCTCCCCCCGGCGGGTGAGGTGACCTTCGCCACGCACTGGTCCCCGGTCGCGGTCGAGGCCAGCGTCAGCCAGGTCGACCTGGTCGGGGCCCGCACCCTGATCGAGTCGCCCGTCGCGCTGCGCGGGCTCCAGCGCACCGCACCCGACGACCTGCGCCGGGCCACGCTCCGGGCGGCCGCCCTGACCACCCTGTGCGCGGTCGCCGGGGCGCTGGGCCTGGCCGTCCTGGTCTACCGCACCCGCTGGCGGCGGATCGCGCAGACCGGGCTGGTCGTGACCGGGCTGCTGGCAGGCGTCGGTGGCCTGACCGTGGCCGGCTTCGACTCCGACAGCTTCGCCCAGCCGCGGTTCTCGGGCCTGCTCAGCCAGGCCCCCTACGTCGCCGGGGCGGCCGGGGGGGTGATGCAGCGACTGGAGAACTACCGCACCGGCGTCGCCGACCTCGTGCAGGGCATCACCACGCTGTACGGCATGAGCGGGCGGCTGCCCGTGGTCCGTCAGGGGGGCAGCGGCACCGGCGACGTGGTCACCCTGCTGCACGTGTCCGACCTGCACCTGAACCCGCTCGGATTCGACCTGGTCGAGAACCTGGTCACCGAGTTCAAGGTGGATCTGGTGGTCGACACCGGAGACATCACCACCTGGGGCACCGAGCTGGAGAGCTCCACCCTGGGCCGGATCGGGCGGCTCAAGGTGCCGTACGTGTTCGTGCGGGGGAACCACGACTCGTCGCGGACCCAGGCCGCTGTGGCGGCGAGCCCGAACGCGGTGGTGCTGGACGGCAGCGTGGCGATCGTCGACGGACTGGTGATCGCCGGGATCGGGGACCCGGTGTTCACCCCGCGCGGCGCCGCGCCGTCCGCCTCGGCGGCGACGCCGTCCCCGGGGGTGCCGGTGATCAGACCCGCAGACCCCCAGGTGGAGGCTGGCACCCACCTGGCTCGGGTGATCGCCCAGTGGAACGCGGCGCATCCGGACCAGCCGGTGGACATCGCCGCGGTGCACGAGCCCTACGCCGTGCCGCCGCTGCTCGGCACGGTGCCGCTGGTGCTCGACGGGCACTTCCACGACCGCGACGTCAAACTCGACGCCAGCGGAACTCGGGTGATGCGCGAGGGGTCCACCGGGGGCGCCGGGATCTCGGCCGACTTCCAGGCGATCGAGGACGGCGCTCCGCTGCCGCTGGAGGCCACCCTGGTGTACGTGGCGCGGGGCGGGGACCGGGCCGGCGACGTGGTGGCCTACGACGAGGTCACCGTCGGCGGCTTCGGCCTGGCCTCCGCCTCCGTCAACCGCACCGTAGTCCGCCCCACCCCCACCCCCACCCCCACCCCCACCCCCACCCCCACCCCAACCCCGCCGCCAACGCCGTCCGCCA
>JBAPWU010000289.1:0-31853 GCA_049283855.1 Kineosporiaceae bacterium | reverse complement strand
GGTCCGCGCTGGCTCGGCTTAGGGGGCAGACCGCAGACACCGCCCGCGCTGCAGACGCCGCCCGGCACGCGGCGGCCGTCGGCGATCCCGCTGCCTGGACGATGCTCGCCGGGATACTGGAGCAGGCCGGAGACCCCAAAGGCGGTGCGCAGATCCACCGCTACGGCATCACCGTCAACGGCGACCCCGAACACGCATGGTGGTAACCCGTAGACCGAGACGCGGTAGCCCAGGTCACGCCGAGTGCCGCTCTCGTGCCAGGCCCGTCGGCTCTGGTCAGCCTCCGGAACCGGACGCACGGTGAAGTGATGACAACACTTCCCATGACCTTGAAAGCGCTGTCCACGGTGCCCGGCACCGACACCTCACAGCTGACCACCGCAGTCGCGGCCTACCTGGGCCGGTTCACCGGCGGCACCCGCCTGCACGCCGGCTCCGACCTCGCCGTCTACCTGACCTGGTGCGCCGACCAGCCCGGCGGCAGACTCGACCCGCTCACGGCACGGCGGGCCGACCTGGAACGCTACGTCCGCTGGCTGCAGGAAACCCGCGGCTACAAACCCTCCACCGTCTCCCGCCGCGTCAGCGTCCTGGCCGGGTTCTACCGCACCGCCGTCATCGACGGCCTCCTGCCCGCCTCCCCCGCCCAGCACCTCCGCCGGCCCACCGTCCCACCCGAATCCCCCACCCTCGGCCTGACCCACCTGCAGTTCGAAGCCCTCCTCGTCACCGCCCGCACCAGCCCGAACGCCAACGACTTCGCCCTCCTCGGCCTGCTCGGGCTACGCATCCACGAAGCCACCCGCACCGACATCGCCGACCTCAGCGAAGAACACGGCCACCGCGTCCTGCGCGTCGTCGGGAAAGGCACCAAGATCGTCCTAGTGCCGTTGCCGCCCCCCGTCGGCCGCGCCATCGACACCGCCACCGCAGGCAGAGCGGGCGGGCCGATCCTGCGCAACACCCGCGGCACCCGGATGGACCGCCACGCCGCCACCCGCCGCCTGCACCACCTCGCCCAAGCCGCAGGCGTCCGGCTCCCCCGGATGCACCCCCACACCTACGTCACCACTATTCTCGACGCCGGCGTCGATCTCCGCGACGTCCAAATCGCCGCCCGCCACGCCGACCCCCGCACCACCATGCGCTACGACCGCGCCCGCCAACAGCTCGACCGCCACCCCAGCTTCGCCCCGGCGATGTCGACCGGCAGGGTGATGTTCTCCCGCGCCGTCAGCGTCGGCACCAGGTTGTACGCCTGGAAGACGAATCCGAGCCGGTCCCGCCACAGCTTGGTCAGTCCGCTGTCCTTCAGGCCACTGATCTCGACCCCGTCGATGACGACCCGACCGGAGGTCGGGGAGTCCAGCGCCGCCATGCAGTGCATCAGCGTCGACTTCCCCAGCCCGAAGGACCCATGATCGCCGTCAGTCGGCCGCGTACGAACTCGACCGACACGTCGTCCAGGGCTGTCACCCTCGCGTCTCCCGTGCCTTAGACCTTCTAGAGCCCGATCGCCGCGGCGATCACCGTCGACGTTCGAGGACCGACCTGGTCGGATGGAGTAGCGGGTGTGCCGATCGGGGAGTCGATGAGACGGGCCATGAGAGCCACTCCAGGTGGTGTCGTCCGTTCAGGGGGTGTCACGGAGCCACCCCGGGGGCCGGGGCGACTGGGGTGGCGCGGCGCCCCGGTGCAGCGAAGAAGGTCCTCTCAGACCGCCGAGGACGACTGCGGGGATGCTGCCGTCGTACGCAGGGGTGCGACGTTGTAGTCGATCTGGTCGACGTGGAAGTCGAGGTAGCTGAACTCGCCGTCGGGTACGGGGGTGTGCCAGTGGGCCTGACCGTCGACGGCGACGTGGCGTGCGTCGAAGTCCTGGTAGCGGTCGAGTGGGGTGGACCAGCGCTGCGGGACGAAGGCCTTGCCGTCCGTCGAGGTCATCGACCGGTCGTCGGAGAGGAAGTCGACGAGCTCGTGGTCGTCGTTGAAGACCAGGTCCGCGGTGACGGCGTTGCCGGCGAGGGTGAAGACGGCGCGCGCCCGGTGCTCGTCGCAGGCCCGCCACGTCACCGCTGGGTCGATAAGCGCTGCCGGCGCGAGCACGCAGAGGTCGTTGAACACGGTGACGGTCTCGGCGCGGTCCAGGTCCGGACCGTGCGCGTCGACCAGCGGGGCCAGCGAGCAGAGTCTCACCTGCATGCTGGCGTGTCCGTGGGAGTAGACGTGCAGGACGTCGACGGGCAGTCCGGACCGGCTGGCGTCGATGAAGAACTGACGTGTCGGCGCGGAGCCGTAGGTGTTGACCTGCTCGCCGGTGAACGGCATCCAGGCGTGAGCGGGATCGGACCGGATCCGGCCGTGGATGGTGGCGCGGAAGCTGCTGACCCGAGGGTGTCCGACGACTCCCGCGCGGCGCAGATACCCGGCCACGCAGCTCGGAAGGTTCTCAAGGTCGGCGTCCGTGACCAGCACTCCCGACCCGTTGCTCGCCTGGGTGAGGCCGTCCAGGGCCGCCGCGGCTTCACGGTGGAAGCGGGCCCGCAGGCTCGGTCGGCCGTGCGAGGCGAAGCCGTACCCGGCAGCCGCGGCCAGCAGCAGGTTCGCCAGGGTGCCCGCCTTCGCGTCGTTCCAGGAGGAGACGATCACGACCTGGGAGACCAGCACCGCCGGCGCCGCCGCCGCCCACCACCAGCGGTCGGCCCGGAGCGCGACCAACACTGCGGTGAGCAGCATCAGGGCGGCGGCGAGGAACCAGCCGAGCCCGGCGGCGACGCCGATCGGCTCCTTCAGAACCGGCACCTGTGCCCAGCCCAAGCCTTTCGCCGCACCGAGGAGGTGGATCAGGCCGTGCAGCGCGGTGATCAGGACCAGGGCCCAGCGAAGCACGGTGCGCATGGCTACATCCCGCCGTTGTCGGTGGCTCACGGTCCGAGCAGAGCCGGATTGGTTCATCACCGGGGACCGGGGCGACGCCTCCACCGTACACACGTCAGGCGGACAGATAACCAGGACCAACGCGGACCGGACGTTAGGTGCTAATCGGGCACGGTGCGGCGTAGGGTGGGGACGTGGGGAGGCCCTCATGTGGCCACGCAAACTGTCCGGACTGTCAACGGTCGTTCTCGGCGGGGCAGCATTCGCGCTGGCTCGTCGAGGCGCGAAGCGCTGGGGGGCAACGGATGACGACGTCGCGCGTGCGCTGCCTGGCGACGAACTGGTGGCCCGTGCCGACCTGCAGTCGACACGCGCCGTCACCGTCCACGCCGGCCCCGGCGACGTGTGGCCGTGGCTGGCGCAGCTCGGTCAAGGGCGTGGCGGGTTCTACAGCTACGACCGCGTGGAGAACCTGCTCGGCTGCGACATCCACAGCTCCGACGTGGTGCTCCCCGGCTACCAGGACGTCCGGGTCGGAGACCAGATCAGACTCGCTCCCCAGATGCCGCTGACCGTCGCGGTCGCCGACCCCGGCGCAGCCCTGGTCCTGACCGGCGGCATCCTGATGGGTGCCGTGGCCTCGCCGTGGACCTTCAGCTGGGCGTTCGTCCTGGTTGAAGCCGGTGGCGGGTCGACGCGGCTCCTGGTCCGGGAGCGGTACGGGTACACCGCCCGCTGGGCCCCGCTCGTCGTCGAGCCGACCTCGCTCGTCAGCCTGGTCATGACCCGCAAGATGCTGCACGGCATCAAGGAACGAGCAGAACGGGTGCCCCCGGTCGCGCCCGACCCGGCCCCCTCGACAGTCCCCGCCGGCTGACCAGAAGACCCAGCCCGCCGGGCCCTGGACGACACGCTGCCCTGCCCCTGCGGCGACCGAGAACCACGAGGTCGACGCAGGAAGAGGTCCCGTGCACCGGCGACGCAGGACAGTCGCACCAGCCGGAATGCCTCCAGCGACGGACGGGCCCACGCGCCGTCCGCGACACCGCGGCAGACCGACCCCAGGTCCCCGTCCGGGGCGTGATGCTGCTGCGCGGCAAGGCTTTCGGATACCTCACGGCGCGCCCGGGCTGCTGGTGTTCCTCGCCCTGACCTGCCTGCCGGTCCTGGTCACCCCGTTCGTCGCCCACGCACGCGACCATCAGCCCGCGTGGGGCGTCACCGGACCGCTCGGCCTCGTCCTGGTCGTCGCGCTGACCGTGCTGATGCGTGGCCTGCCCGGCCGTACCGCGCGGGACGAGATCGCGTGCCCACCCGCCTGACCAGGCAGCGCCCGGCGGTCCGCGTGCCAACGGGACGTTTGCGGCCACAACCGAAGAACTCGCCTATACCGTCGAACTACGAGAGTCGCGACCAAGGAAAAGCGACTCGAACAGGCGATCGCGTCGGGCGGCGGCTTCGAGACCTCGCTCTGGTCGATGCAGCCGACGGATCGTCCCCAACTCGGTCGAGGCGGCAGGAGCGGCCGAGAACCGGACCGCGAGTGCCCATCTGCTGCAGACCCAGATCTCGGTGGAGCTTGGTCGCACCGCAGACCGCAGCTCGTCCGGTCCAGAACCGGTAGCGAGTCCGAAGCACACCACATACCCGTGAAGGGCATCGAGCATGAGTAGCATCCGGCAACACGCCACCCTTCCGCCGGACGAGACCGGCGCGCACGACGCCGGCCCGCGCGGACCGGACCTGGGAGGTGTCGCGCTCGTCTGGCGTAGCCGCCGTGCCGGGATCGCAGCTGCCGTCGCCGTCGTGAGTATCGACGCCGTCCTCACGGGGTGGTTGACGCCGCGAGGGGCCACCACGACGCCGCAGGCGTTGGCAGCGGCCGGTCAGGGCGGCGGCGTGGAAGAACGCCTGCAACACTTTCGCGGCCTCGGCGGCGTAGAACCGGGCGGCGTCGTCGGTGTGCCCACCGGCGATCGCGCTCCGCACGGTCCCCGCGGTGAACTCCTTCGCGCGGCGTTCGGCGACCAGCGGGTCGACACAGCCCGCGACCGGGTCCCAGACCAGTTCGGGCAGGCCATCGGCCAGGCCGAACGGGTCCAGGACCAGGGCCGGTCGACCGCGGCGGGAGCGGGCATCGAAGGACAGGAGCAGGTCATCGAACTTCGTCAGCGTCACCAGCGCCGCCCCTGGGGCCTGAAGCAGGGCCGGGACCAGCACGTCCAGGGTCTTCCCCGATCCCTGGGGACCGATCACGCCCGCGGTCCGGTCATAGGGCACCCACAGCTGCCCCGCGCCGCGGGGGTGGCGTGAGGTGCCGAGCCGCCACCCGACCTGGCTGGGGTCCCCCAGCCGGCGCGGGGACGCCCCGCGCGGTGGATACAGGTCCGGGCGGACGACCGCGGCCACGGCCTTCAGCCGCTGCTCACCCAACAGGGTGCGGGTCCCGGTACGTGAGGCCATCCCCCGGATCCGGCCCGGACCCCACGTCCACCAGACCGCTGCCCCGGCCCAGCTCATCGCGGCCGTGACCAGGACCTCGACCGTGGCGACCCACCCGTGGACCGCGGCCGGGCCGGCCCCGGCCGGCCCGACGGCGCCGTCGCATCCGGCGCGGGCGTCCCCGGCCAGGACCCCGGGCAAGCTGGTGATCAGGTGGCCCCGGGAGGGCCATCCGGTGCCCGAGCAACTTCCGGACATGCCGCGGGTCGGATGCCTCGCAGGGGCGATCGTGCCGCAAGTCGCCGGTTCAACCCGAGTCTGAGCTGCCGCGACCCAGGTCATCGAAGGAGCAGGTCATGCCAAGGGCAATCCTGGTCGTGGCCTGTGCGGGTGTCGAGGGAAGGAGAATGCCTGCGTGGACAGCCGCAGCGGTGTTCTGCCGATCCGTCTTGCTCGGGTTCGGGATGCCGGCGCGCTACTGGCGCTGCGTCGCGCTGCTGAGGACTGGCTCGCCGAGCGTGGCATCCAGCAGTGGAGTTGCGGCGAGGTCCGGCTGGCGGACATCGTGAGGCAGTTGGAGCGAAGAGAATGGTTCGTCTCGACGACGCCAAGCGGTGTCGTCACTGCAGCGCTGCGCTTGCTGGAGGAAGTCGAGGGCGTGTGGCCCGACGGGGAACCAGCCCTGGCGCGGTACGTGCGCGGGTTGATGGTGAACCGTGCCGTGGCGCCTGTGGGTGCTGGCGCAGCGATCCTTGCATGGGCCGAAGCCAGGGCCGTCGGCCAGGGCGCGACCGTGATGCGTCTGGACTGCGTCGAGTCGAACGCGCGGCTACGCCGGTTCTACGCCGATCTGGGCTACAGCGAGGTTGGTCGCCGTGACTTCGACGGCCCATGGTTCAGCGCCACGCTGTTTGAGAAGAACCTCGAAACAGCGCCCGAACCCGTCTGCGAGCCAGATAGATCGGAACCCCCTTCACCAGAACGCCGCCCCACCGGATAGCCGCTATTGCCGCGGAGCGGCCAATACGCTCGCTGGGCGCGCGACCGCACGCTGCCGCTGTCAGCGCGGCCATGCGCCGCGTGAAGCGCGGGATGTGCGACGACGTGACGTGGTGCCCCTGTTGCCTCATGTCAATAGGTCCGGGAAGGCCTCTTCGTTGCCTCATCCAGAAAGGTCCGCCTGTTGGGGGTTCGTGACGGTGGGTTTGGTTGTGGGCTGGGCCTTGGCGGTGGTCAGGGTCAGCAGTTCTTCGCAGAGGGCCTGGATCTGGCGTTGGACGGCCGCGGGGTTGAACGAGGCGTGCTGGGCTGCCAGCCGGCGTCTGGGTAGCGCCTTGACGGCGGTGTGGGCGATGGCCCGGGCGTACGGTGTCTGCGCCCGGTCGTATCTCTTGGTGATCTTCGCGCCGTCCCGGACCTTGGAGATCAGCTTCTGCTGCGGGTAGAAGTGGTTACCGATCCGAGACTGCAGCACCCAGATCCTGTTCAGCAGCTCCAGTTCACCCTGGGTGTCGTAGCGTAGGTACCCGACCAGCTGACGTACCATGGTCCAGTTCTTCTGTTCCACGTGCGCGCCGTCATTCTTGTTCCCTGATCGGGACCGGGTGAACTTCAGCTTCTTCTTGCGGCAGTAGGCGAATAGGGCCTCATTGATGAACTCGCCGCCGTTGTCCGAGTCAATTCCCTTGATCGGAAACGGCAAGTGTTCCACGACGTCGGTCAATGCCGCGAGCACATTCACCTGGAGTTTGTCGGGCACAGTGCGGTTCTCCGTCCAGCCGGTCGCGATGTCGGTGACGGTCAGGGTGAAGCAGAACTTGCCCCGCGGGTTGCCGCCCTCGTGCCCGACCAGGTCGATCTCCACGAACCCGGGAGTGTCCTCGTCATGATCGGCCCAGGTCCGCATCTCGATCCGCGACTTCAGCATCGATCCCGGCTTGGTGTGCGAGCGGCCCCGTACCAACAGCCCCGACTTGGCCCGTGCCAGCCGCCGGTCGATGGTCGCGGGTGACATCCCGATCAACAGCTGTGCGGTCGCGTCGTCCAGGTCCAGTTCCCCGTGGCGGTGCAGCAACGGCACCAGCTCGGCCAGCATCGGGGCCAGCCGCTTGCCGGCCGGGGCGTTCAGCACCGCCCAGCACTTCTCCAGCGCCGCAACGACACTCGCGTCGTACTTGGGTGGTCGCAGGGCCCTGACCTTGACCACCCGGGGCGTCAACGTCGCCCGCAGCGCCCGACGGGCATAGTCACGGTGGAACCCGGTCAGCCCGCACACCGTGTCCAAGATCTCCGACTTCTCGGCCCGCGTTCCCGCCCGGTACTTCACGGCCAGTGCCTTGGTGATCGCCTTGCGGGTCGCCAACGTCAACTCCATCCATCAACGTGACCGCGAACCGTTGGCCACCAGCGGCGACACACGCAACCAGCCGGACCTTTTGACATGAGGCAACGAACCCGTCTACGCGGACCTTTTGGATGAGTCAACGCGGTGCCTTGACTATCGAGGGAGTCAGTCGACTACGACGACGACCTTGCCCGGCGGGCTTCCCCTCTCGACGAGCTCCACGGCGGCCGCTGCCTCGGTCAGGGGGAAGGTCTGCTCGATCACGGGGGTGATGTGGCCGGACTCGATGAGGTCCTTGATCTCGTTGAGGGCTTCCGCGGTGACGGTGGCGGTGAATGCCTTCAGGCTCTGCTTGGTGAACCGGTTGAGGAGTGCTGCCTTGATCATGTTACCGACCGGGCCAAGCCATCTCCCACCGTCGCCGGAGGACTGGATCAACGTTCCGTGCGGGGTGAGTACCCGCCTGATCGCGGCCGGGGAGTAGGTCCCGCCCAGTTGGAAGACCAGGTCGTACCTTGCGGTGCCGGCGGTGAAGTCGTCCCGGGTGTAGTCGATGACCTGGTCGACGCCCAGGCCCCGGACCAGATCATAGGGCCCCCTCTGGGTCTTTGATCGGGGCCCGCCCCACGCTCAGCGCGGCCTTCCGCCGCCGTAAACGCGGCGCCAGCCCCGTGCGGTCCTGCCGCGAGTAGCGCGGCCCTCCGAATCTGCCGCGACGAGGGTGGCCGGGCGTCGGCCGAGATGACGCGCCGAGGTTACTTCCCGTAGCGGCTGACCTCGCGGTCGTCTCCTTGGACGGTCCCTTGGGTGGACGGCCAACGATCGTTGCGCTCAGCGAGGGACGAACTGGGTGAGCGACAGGGTGTTGCCGTCCGGGTCGCGGAACCAGGCAACCCGATCACCTCCCGGCGTCGTCCACACGCCGGCGTCGTCCTGGTCCATACCCTCGAAGCGGACCAAGTCCACACCGGCTGCCGCCAACTCGGCGGCCACGGCGCAAATGTCGTCCACCTGCCACCCAAGCACCGTGAACGGCTGAGGCTGCAAACTGCCGACTTTGGTCACGCGCACCATCGTCGAGCCCCCGCGCAAGACGCACGCGAACGGCGTGACCTCTTCCAGGCCTAGGCCCAGCACGTCTGCGTAGAACGCACCTGACCGGGTCAGGTCGAGCGTTGGAACGAACGCGATAACGGACGCGGCACCCAACATCGCCCCTCCCTGGCAGATCGACTCCCACAGCCTATTCAGAACGCATCGATCCGCTACGCCCCAGGCCATCCGCATCTGCCGCTCTGCGGCCCTTACGCTCGTGCCGCTGTGAGCGACTGCACGTTCCTTGCGTGGGCGCGACTCCCTAGCGAGGATCTTCTGATGGTGGACGTTCAGGAGGCGGAACGTGGTCTGGGGCTGATCCGCCATGAGTTGTTGCACCTGCTCGCAGTCGCTGGTGCGTCCGATCCAGTAGCGCGTGCCCGAGCGCTGTCGGGCCTTCGGCGATGTGTCAGGCGTGGCGGACCATCCTGGCGCCCAACACAAGTAACCGAAGCCCTACTCACCGCTACAGCCGACCACGACGCGGGCGTGCGGTTGCGCGCGGTCTCCGCGATGCCGCATCTGGCGGACCCGAGGTGCTTCTCGGTAGTGGCGGCCGCGGTCGGGGACAGCGACCGGCTCGTCCGTGAGGTAGCCGGCCACGCGTTGATCGCTATCGACAGTCTTCGGGCTGGCGACCTGCTGGCGGCCGTCAGCGGAGGTATTGACCGACCTATCGTCGAGCGGGCTGACGCGCTGACGGCCCTCCGTGCGCTGCCTACCGTCACCACCACAGCCTGGACAGCAGTCGTCGACTGTCTGGGTGATCCCGAGAACCATGTGCGCGGTGCGGCCCTCGGCACGGCCGCTGCGCTGGCCGCCAGGCCTGGTATCTGGTGGCGGAAGGTCAGCGATATCGCTTTGGCAGGCGTCAGCAGCGACGATCCCTACCGGCGCGAGATCAGCCTCGCCCTGGCCCGACAGCTCAACGCACCCGGCTACCTTCGGCACTGCCGCCTGACACTGAACGACCCCCATCCGATGGTCCGTGACCGTGCCAGGCATGAACTGATGGTTCCGCCCCGGCGTCGATGGTGGCAGCACCAGAACAGGCCCTACGATCGGTGACCCCCTGTGGATACGAACGTCCGGATCTAGCCGCGATCCGCGCGGCGTTTGCGCTCACTGCCGCGGCGGGCGCGGCCTCTGCGCCGTTCACTTCCGCTGTCCGTGCCTCTTCAGGGCAGTCGGTGCCGGCGTTTGAGGTCCTCCACCAGCTCGGGGTGTTGCTTGACCCGGTACGCATCGTTGAGGGCTTGGATCCGTCCAGCTCGGGTGTCGGGGTCAAGGTCGCTGTCGGAGGCCACGGTGGTCATCTCGCGGTAGAACTCCTCGAAGCCACCGGGCAGGTGCATCTCCATGACCCGCGCTGGCTCGCTGCCGCTGTTCCAGAAGGCGTGCATCACGCCGTAGGGCTTGAGGAGGTAGCTGCCTGCCGGGGCGACGACAACCTCACCACCGATCTCTGCCGTGATCTCACCGGCCAGGACGTAGGAGACCTCGTCGACGTCGGCATGCACGTGGGGAGCAATGAGCTGGCCCGGCGCGATCAGCCCCTCGATGATGCCGAGACAACCTCCGGGCAGGTCGCCGCGGCGGATCTTCTGCACCATGGACCGATTGATCGGAATCCCATCGGTGGGAAGAACGACGTGTTCACGAGTCATCGTTGGCTCCCTGTGAGCTGCCCTCGTGGGCGTGACAAGCTGGGTAGATCCGTCGGTGCTCCGCCACGACCCAACCGCACGCCTCGCTGATCTGTCCAGACGATGTGAGGCCGGCAATGCCCCCTTCCGCCCAGACAGACAGCTCGGAGGCAGGCTGTCTGCTCGCCGACTACCGCGTCATCATCGCGTCGGTGAGCAGTCCGTCGCGGACGCAAACTCGCAGATCGAGCAACTCGTCCCGTTGATTCATCGCCTCGAGCAACACGCGGATCTGTCGCACCGAGTCCGGACAGAGACACTGCGGCCCGTTGCTTTGCGCGACCGTGTTCAGGTGGCGGAGGAGGTCATGAGCTTCTGGGTCGTGCCGATGAGTGGGCACAGTCGCCGCGAGGGGCGTGACTGTTGCTTCGCTGGGCGATCAGTGGCTGGTGCGGCGCCGCTACTGCATGGAGGCCGGCGGGGGCACGAGTGTGAGCTCCGGGGCCCTGCCGGGGGGTCCGGTCGCGCGGACGAGGCCATAGTGGGGGCGTGCCATTGCATCGAGGTTCTCCGGACGGCGACCACGACCACAGGGGTGACGCCAACCCCTTCTTGGGGCAGGCGAACCCGGCGTTCGAGATGCAGGTGTCGCCGCCGCACCATCGGCTCGCAACCGGATCGGTGCCGGCCGACGTGGCCTACCAGCTGGTGCACGACGAGCTGCTGCTCGACGGCAGCGCCCGGTTGAACCTGGCCACGTTCGTGACGACCTGGATGGAGCCCCAGGCCCGGGCGCTGATGGCCGAGTGTGCCGACAAGAACATGATCGACAAGGATGAGTACCCGCAGACCGCGGAGCTGGAGCGGCGCTGCGTGGCGATTCTCGCCGACCTGTGGCGGGCCCCCGATCCGCGGTCGGCGGTCGGCTGCTCGACCACGGGTTCGAGCGAGGCGGCGATGCTGGCCGGGATGGCGCTAAAGCGCCGGTGGGCGGCCCGGACGGCGGCCGATGCGGGCGCCGGCTCCGGCCGCCGCCCGAATCTCGTGATGGGCTCGAACGTGCAAGTGTGCTGGGAGAAGTTCTGCCGCTACTGGGAAGTGGAACCCCGGATGGTGCCCGTCAGCGGTGACCGCCTCTGCCTGGACGCCGGGAACGCCGTGGCCCGGTGCGACGAGAACACGATCGGCGTCGTCGCCGTCCTCGGCTCCACCTTCGACGGGCGGTACGAGCCAGTGGAGCAGATCGTCGCGGCCCTCGACGAGCTGGCCGCCGGTGGCGGGCCCGACGTCCCCGTGCACGTGGACGCCGCCTCTGGCGGGATGATCGCACCGTTCCTCGACCCGGAGCTGGTCTGGGATTTCCGGCTGCCCCGGGTCGCGTCGATCAACACGTCGGGACACAAGTACGGTCTGGTGTACCCGGGCGTGGGCTGGGCCTTGTGGCGGGACGCCGACGCGCTGCCCGCCGAGCTGGTGTTCGACGTCAACTACCTGGGCGGCAGCATGCCCACGTTCGCGCTGAACTTCTCCCGCCCCGGCGCCGAGGTGGTCGCCCAGTACTACACGTTCTTCCGGCTCGGGCACGCGGGATACCGGGCCGTGCAGCAGGCCTGCCGCGACGTCGCCACCGGCCTGGCCGCCCGGATCGAGGCGATGGACGAGTACCGGTTGATCTCGCGCGGCGACCAGCTGCCGGTGTTCGCCTTCACCACCGCGCCGGGCGTCGACGCGTGGGACGTCTTCTCGGTCTCCCGCGGCCTGCGCGAGCGCGGCTGGCAGGTGCCCGCGTACACCTTCCCGGCCGACCGAGAGGACCTGGCCGTGCTGCGCGTCGTGTGCCGCAACGGGTTCTCGCACGACATGGCCGACCTGTTTCTGGGCGACTTGCGGCAGGTCACTGTCGACCTGTCCACCGGGCGTGAGCCGGGCGGGGGCGCCGCGCGGTCGGGGTTCCATCACTGACGGTGGCTCGGGCCGGAGACCCGGCCGACCAAGATCGTCATGATCATGCAGTCCAGTGATCGTGCACATCCACGGCCACTTGACGTGACAGATACGAGCCGGTCCGGCTGAGCTGCAGATCGTCCAGCACGAACGTCAGACGGATCAGGACGAGTGCCCCGTCAGGTTCGCGGTCGACGGTGTGGGACGGCCCGCGTGGTGGTGCCTCGGGTTTCAGGAACATCCGACTCTGCGGCAATGGGACTATCTGGAGCTGGTGTCGCTGGTGACCGACGGTGAGCTTTCGCGTCGGGTCTGGGGATCTGTGCTCTGCACGGCGGCAACGGGGGTGGTCCCGGCAGCGGGTGCTGCCGCCGCCCTCACGCCGCTCAGGGCCGTCAGGGTCGAACTTCGTAGAAGGCGTTGAACGGGTTCTCGATCGGGAGTCGGCGGAACTGGCTGAACCCGGCGCGGCGGCACAGGGTCTCTGCTCGTTCGGGACCCCAGGCTGTTCCCAGTCCGGCACCACCGACTGCTAGGGACTGGGTCATGCAGAACAGGAGACTCACCCCGTAGAGGAGCGCCACCCAAGGTTCCCGGTTGTCCTCGAGTCTTGGATGCACCGCAGGTTCCATCATCAAGAAGGTCCCGTCATCGGCCAATGCTTGCCGGAACCTGACGACGGCCCCTTCGGGGTCCGCCAGATCGTGGACCACGTCGAAGGTCGTGACCAGATCGAAGGAAGGCTCGATGGGGATCTCGGTGGCGGAACACACCTCGAACTGGATATTGATGAGACCCGACTCCTTCGCCTTCTCGGTTGCCAGCGCAACCGCCCGCAGGTCCAGGTCGTAGCCGACGAAATGGGAGTTCGGATATGCCGCGGCCATCGTCAAGGCCGCCGTTCCGGCCCCGCAGCCGACGTCGGCCGCCCGTGCACCGTCTTCGAGCCGGGCCACAACATCGGGCATGGCGGGAAGCCAGCGGCGGGTCAGCAGGATCCGTGTGCTGGGAGCATTGGCCCGGTCGACAGCGTGAACCATGCGGTCGGGGAAGTGGGCAGCCGGAACCCCTCCGCCGGTGCGAACGGCTTCAGCAACCTCGTCGATGAACTCCCCGGCAGTGGGGAGCATGTCCAGCCAACCCGTCATAGCATATGGACTGGCGTCGTCGGCTATGACGGTAGCTCGCTCGGGTGGAAGAACGAAAGTGCCTGTGGCAGGATCGAAGTCGAGAATGCCGGCGGTGGTGAGCTGACCGAGTATCTCTTCAACATACCGACGGTTGAGACCAGCGGCAGTCGCCGTGTCGTCGCCGGTGAGCGGAACAGAACGTCCGAGCACCGCCAGCAGGCCCGATCGGTCGGCGACGGCGAGGGTGAACAGCGTGGCAGCCCCCGAAGCCATGCCCACGAAGCGTTCCATGAAATCCCGTACCGCTGCGCGGTCCATGAATCGAGGCTACCCCGCCGAGCCAATCGGCTACCGACGGGATCGCACGGCTCCTGCACTCCTCGCGCACGGCAACCGAGAGTCGTGCGCCAGCTCGTAAGTTGGCCGCCCGCACAAGTAGTTCGGTTCCTCAGGCAAGCACCTCTCGGCGTGACCCCTGCACCCGACTGACGCGGATCCTCCACTGGAACCCATTCGGCCATGCGGATCTGCCGCGAGGTGCGCTGCAGGTGTGCGCGTAGTCGTCGTCAAGTAGTAACCGACCGTGGTCTCGGGCGGATCTGCGGGACGTAGTCTGCGAGCGTGCCGATGGTTGTGCTGCTGAACGGGGCGCCGGGAGTGGGCAAGTCGACTCTGGCCGACCTTGTTGTC
Organism: Kineosporiaceae bacterium; assembly: GCA_049283855.1. Lineage (GTDB taxonomy): Bacteria > Actinomycetota > Actinomycetes > Actinomycetales > Kineosporiaceae > JADJPO01. Next base: position 17,685 of record JBAPWU010000289.1, on the reverse strand, counting down.
CGACAGCGACCCATGATGCTGGCCCTTGATGTGGACGGGATCAAGCAGCGCTCGGCAGATGGGACGACGACGCGGCAGTGGCGGGAAGGCATGCCCGGCGCCTGGCCGTCGCCTTGATGCGCGAGCACCTGGCTGCGGGCTACGCCGTGGCCGTCGCCCAGTACCTGGCACGCACCGAGTTCATCGAGGAGCTGGAACGGGTCAGCGCCGATAGCGGCGCGCAGTTCGTGGAAGTGGTCCTGGTCGTCGACGTACCCAACCTCTCGCAGCGCCTCCGCGAACGGCAGGCCCACCCCGGCCGGCCCGAACATGCGATCAACAACGGCCTGGTCGGTCCGGCGGACGCTCCTCGGCTCGTTGCCTCCATCGACGACATCCAGGAGCTGCGCCCACGAAGCAATCGGGTCGACGCCTCCGGCTCCCTCACGGACACCCTCGAGATGATCCTCGCGGTCCTCAACCCAGAGGCGACGAAAGGCGCGGATCATGCCGCCGACGGCACGTAAGCGTGACCGCCCATGCCGCCGTCCGGGCTTCGCCCCGTTGCTCTGCACTCGTGGCGGTAGGTGCGACTCCGCTCTCGTCGAGAGTCGCGGCCGGTGCGCTCTTCCTCTCACGCTTGCGGCGAGGATCCCTGAGCGGCTGCAACGCTCCTCGGGGACCCCGGGACCGACGGATCATGCGGTCCACACGATCGCTTCCACTGTCGCGCCGGGAAGGCCGTGCCGTCGGGTCAGACCTCGTCTGGGGTCACCCCCGTGGTGGCTTCAGGGGTGACCTCCCGGAGCAGCGCCTCGGCCTCGGTCTGGAAGGCGTGCACCGCCCAGTCCAGCGGCCGGCCGCCGAACCGTCGGTCCCGGATCGTCGGGTCCGCGCCTGCAGCCAGCAGTGCCCGGATCCGGTCCAGGTCACCGTCCCAGGCGGCGGTGTGCAGCAGGGTCTGCCCCTCGTGCAGCTGGTCGACGTCGTCCGGGAGCTCGGCGAGAACGCCGCGGGCCTTGCGCCGAGCCCGGGCCGAGCGGCCGTCGCCGAACGGACCGGCGACCAAGGGCTCGTCGAGGGAGAACCCGTGCCGGGCCAGCAGGTCCAGCCGGTCGTCGAACCCGTGGTCGGCGGCCCAGGCGAGCTGGCGGGCCCAGACTCCCTCGCTCGACTCCAGTGCCGCGCCGAGGCGCCGTCGCCACGCACTGGCGCTGTCGTCGTCCGCGAGGCCGTAGGCGAACAGCAGCTCCAGGTGGCTGTCGTCGGGAGTGAACATCCGGTTGTAGAGCGCCTGCTGGTCGTGCGGGTCCGCGCCGGCCCGCAGCAACCGCTCGGCGAGCGCTTGCCCGTGCGGATGCGGTGGTTGGCGCCGAACCCCTTGCTCGCCACCGCCGAAGCAGCCGGTGAGGGCGGTGAACGGCGTCGGCAGCCCGAGCCAGAGGAAGCCCGCGTTCGGGTCCGCGCCGGCGTCGAGCAGGGCGTCCGCGGTGGCCAGGACGGCGTGCTCGCTGTCCCGGTCGGTGACCACCCCGGGCGCGGCGAGGATTCGTGAGTAGGTCAGGTGGAGCAGTGGGGGCCAGTCCTGGGGACCACCCGTGTTTCGGGCTGCCGCCGGGTTCGCGGCGAGGTGCGCCCCTACCTCGCCGACACGGGCGGCGGCCGCGGAGGCCGCGATCGGCGGGCGGTCCAGTTCGTCCAGCAGGAGACGGGCGGCGGTCCAGCGCGGCGGGGCGTCCCGTTCGTCGTAGCGCAGACAGGCCAACGCGCAGAAGCGGTCTGCGACGGTCGACCCGTCGTCGGCTGGGGGGTCGCGGCGCAGGTCGGTGACTGCCCGGACGACACGGATCAGGTCCGGCCATCCCGGGAAGCCGTAGGCGCGGGCCACGCACACCTGGGCGTCCGCGAGTCGGAAGGCGGCCGGGTCACCGAGCACGGCCCCGGGCTTCGGGTGGTGGCGCCGGACCAGGTCCAGCGCGGCATCCGACCCATCCCACACCCCGCGTTGCAAGTCTCGGGCCTGACGACGCAGGCGGTCCGACGACGGACGGTCGGGCAGAGCGGCCATGGCGGCCTCCTTCCAGTGCCCGGGTCCGCGAGACGGGCCGAAAGGAGGACGACAACGGGGTGCTGCGTCACAGGTGGGGAGGCTGAGCCTCTTCGAGCGGACATCGGGCTGTCCCACGAGCCGCGGCCCACGGTAGCCGCTCCACGCGCCGCCGGACAGACCTCGCCGGAGGCGTCCTCACCCGCACCGGTCGCCTGTTCCTACGCCAGTTCCGACTCGCGAAGCAGTGTTCCCACCGGCCACGCACAACTGGCCCGACGCAACGCTCATGCGCGTAGCGTTCGCTGGCGACGCGGCCGTGCGGATCTGCCGCGAGGTGCGCGTTGCCCGGTCACAGATCGGCACGTCGACGAAGGGTCGTGACGCAGGCGTCGAGGTCGGCGTTGGCCGTGTCGACGATCAATGGCAGGCGATCCCACGGTTCGTACTCGCGATCGAGGATCTGTGGCCAGGTCGGCAGGACCAGGCCAGGGATGGACGAGGTCCGCGTCTCGGCCCGGCGACGGTGCTCGTCCGGATCGGAACAGATGACCTCCACCTCGACCGTCCGGTCCGCGTGACGGGCACCGACCTCACGCCAGGCCGATCTGGTCACCGCGAGCGGGTTGACCGAGTCGGCCACCACGGACACGCAGTTGCGTAGCTGGTCGGCCGCCACGGCATAGCCGACGACGTAACCGACCGGACCGAGCGGCTGGACCAATGGTGTCGCCTCGATGACCGCCTGCTCGATCGTGTCCATGCGTACGTGCGCGGCACGGATCTGTTGTGCAAGCCGGCTGGCGATCGTCGTCTTGCCGACGGCCGGAAGCCCGGAGATGACGACCAGAGTCACGGACGGGTCGCTGCCCAGGTGGCTCACGCTGCGAGCCTGCCCCATCGGTACTCTCAACGGCAACCGCGATGATCACCGAGGACGGACTCCGGTACGCGCTCTTGCCCGAGCACGCACACGTGCCCCGCTGCGCGGAAGTTGCGCCGCTGCCGCGCTTGCGACGCTCGCCGCCGCCCGCAATTGCCGCGACGAGTGCGGCCGCGCGGGACGCGGCGTAGCCAAGGCAATTGCCGTCATCCCTGCTACCTGGCAGAGAAGAGGGCACTGCGCGCCTGGACTGGATCTGCGCCAGCAACGTGCGCACGGCTGCGACGTCGCCGGACGCGGCGGACGCCGCCGGCGGTCGTAGGTCACCGCCAGGCGTACAGCAGTGCCGGGTGTTCCAGCAGTTGCCTGATCCGCTGGACGAAGACCGCGGCGTCCCAGCCGTCAACGATCCGGTGGTCGAAGCTGGAGGAGAGGTTCATCATCTGTCGGGGCTCGAATCCGTGCCCGGCCCGCCACTGCGGGCGGGTCTGCAGCCGGTTGACGCCGACGATCGCCACTTCGGGGTGGTTGATGATCGGCGTGGTCACCAACCCGCCCAGGGCGCCGAGCGAGGTGACCGTGATCGTCGAACCGCTGAGTTCGGACCCGCTCGCCCGCCCGGCTCGCGCTGCCGAGGACACCCTGTTGATCTCGGCACCCAGTTCGTCGATGCCTCGTCGTTGCGCATCCCGGACGACGGGCACCATGAGTCCGTCATCGGTCTGGGTGGCGATGCCGACGTGGACGGCGTCGAACACCTCCAGCGTGTCGGCCGCGGCGTCGAAGCGGGCGTTGACCCGCGGATGCTCGGTACAGGCGATGACCACGGCCCGCAGGACGAACGGCAGCAGCGTCAGGCGCATCGCCGAGTCACGTGCGTTCAGGGTGGACCGCAGTGCCTCCAGCTCGGTCGCATCCACCTCGTCGACATACGTGATGTGCGGGATCTCCCGCCAGGCAACCGTGAGCCGTTCGGCGATCCGCCGGCGCAGACCCCGCACCGGTTGGCGGTTCGGCTCGCCGGTACCCACTGACCCGACGGCGGATTGCCGCCCGCTGAGCAGGTGCCGGTCGAGGTCAGCGTGGGTGACCCGACCGTCCGGCCCGGTGCCGAGCACGTCCGCGAGGTCGAGGCCGAGCTGTCGGGCTCGGGCTCGGACGGCGGGTGCGGCCGTTGCGCGACGGCTGGCTCCGCCTGGCATCGTGGCCGGTTCAGCATCTGGCCGGCCGGAGGCGCCCTGGAGCGCCGCCGGGTCCGGGAGCTCGGCCGGGCCCGACATCTCGGTCGCGCCCGGCAGCTCGGCCGCCGCGCTGGTGGGCGGGCTGTTGGTCGTCGACGCACCGTCGTCGAGCTCGACCGTGACCAACCGGCTGCCGACGGCGAGTCGGTCCCCGAGCTCGCCGTGCAGGGCGACGACCGTGCCGGTGACGGGGCAGGCGATCTCGACGGTCGCCTTGTCGGTCATCACGTCGGCCAACGCGGACGCCGGGGTGACCTGGTCGCCGACGCCGACCGACCAGCTGAGCAGTTCGGCCTCGGCGACCCCCTCGCCGACGTCCGGAAGCCTGACCTCGAAACTGGTCATGCGGCCAACACCTCGCGCATCGCCCGCCCGACGCGTTCCGGCCCCGGGAAGTACGACCATTCGTGAGCGTGGGGGTAGGGGGTGTCCCACCCGCAGACCCGGGTGACGGGCGCCTCGAGGTGATGGAAACAGCGCTCCTGCACCAGCGCGCTGAGCTCGCCACCGAACCCCGACGTCAGGGTGGCTTCGTGGACGGCCAGGCATCGGCCGGTCTTGGTCACCGACGCGACCACAGTCTCGATGTCGAGCGGGACGAGCGTGCGCAGGTCCACGATCTCGGCGTCGACGCCGGTCTCCTCCGCTGCCGCTTGGGCGACGTGGACGAGGGTGCCGTAGGTGAGCACGGTCAGCTCCTCGCCCGGCCGGTGGATCCGCGCTGTGCCGAGGGGGATCGTGTAGTGCCCCTCGGGTACCTCGCCGAGCGGGTGCTGCGACCAGGGCACCAGCGGTTGGTCGTGGTGCCCGTCGAACGGTCCGTTGTACAGCCGCTTGGGCTCCAGGAAGATCACCGGGTCTTCGTCCTCGATCGACGCAAGGAGGAGCCCCTTGGCGTCGTGGGGGTTGGAGACGACGACCGTGGTCAACCCCGCGACGTGGGTGAACAGAGCCTCAGGGCTCTGCGAGTGAGTCTGCCCGCCGTAGATGCCGCCGCCGGTGGGCATGCGGATCACCAGGGGGGCGGTGAAGTCGCCGGCCGAGCGATGGCGCAGCCGAGCCGCCTCGGACACGATCTGGTCGTAGGCCGGATACATGTAGTCGGCGAACTGGATCTCCACGCACGGCCGTAGGCCGTAGGCCGCCATGCCGACCGCCGCCCCGACGATGCCGGCCTCACTGATCGGTGTGTCGAAGCAGCGATGCCGTCCGAACCGCTGTTGCAGGCCCTGGGTACAGCGAAACACGCCTCCGAAGAAGCCGACGTCCTCACCGAACACGACCACGCGGTCGTCGCGTTCCATCGCGACGGCGTGAGCGTCGCGGATCGCCTCGATCATCGTCATGCTCGGCATGTCAGCCCACCTGTGCCCGCTGCTCGCGCAGGTGCCGGGGGAGTTCGGCGTAGACGTCGTCGAACATCGAGCCAGGATCACCGACGTGGCCGCTCTTGGCCGATCCGCGGGCCGCGGACTGCGTGAAGGTCGCCTCGACCTCCGCTTCCAGATCGGCGACCAGCGCGGCGTGGCGCTCGTCGTCCCACGCGCCGATCGCGATCACGTGCTGCTTGAGCCGGTCGATCGGGTCGCCGAGCGGTGACTGGGCTGCCTCGTCGGCGGACCGGTAGACCGAGGGGTCGTCGGAGGTGGAGTGCGCGCCGATCCGCAGGGTGACCCACTCGATCAGCGTGGGTCCGAGATTGGTCCGCGCCCGCTCCGCGGCCCACTGCGAGGCGGCGTAGACGGCCAGGTAGTCGTTCCCGTCCACCCGCAGGGCGGGGATGCTGAACCCGTAGCCCCGGTCGGCGAAAGTGGCCGACGCACCCCGGGCGAAGTCCTCCGGAGTGGAGATCGCCCAATGGTTGTTCACCAGATTGAGGATGACCGGCGCCTGATAGGTGGAGGCGAAGACCAGCGCGGCGTGGAAGTCGGACTCGGCGGAGGAGCCCTCTCCGATCCATGCCGAGGCGATCTCCGTGCCACCCCGGAGTGCCGACGCCATGGCCCAGCCGACAGCCTGGATGTACTGGGTGGCCAGGTTTCCTGAGATCGAGAAGAATCCGTGTGCCTTCGAGGAGTACAGCACCGGCAACTGGCGACCCTTGAGGGGGTCGAGCTCGTTGGAGAGGATCTGGTTCATCATCGTCGCCAGCGGGTACCCGGCCGCGATCAACAAGCCTTGCTGGCGATAAGTCGGGAAATGCATGTCGCCCGGCCGCAGGGCACGCTGCTGCGCGCAGGCGATCGCCTCCTCGCCGAGGGCCTGCATGTAGAACGAGATCATCCCCTGGCGGTGGGCGCGCAGCATCCGCCCGTCAAAGGCGCGCTGCAGCAGCATGTCGCGCAGCCCGGTGAGCTTCTGCTCCGGCGTCAGGTCGGGCACCCACGGCCCGACGGCCCCGCCTGCCTCGTCCAGCACCCGGACGAGCTGCTTGCGCATCAGGGCGATGCGCTCGACCTTCTCGTTGAGGGCAGGCTTGCCCATCTCGCCCGCCGCGCTGACGAACCGGACGCGGCCAGCCGGCCCGTCGCCGGGGACGGCGTGGGGGATACGAAGGCGGAGCCCTGCGGGCGCTGGATCCATGCGAGGACTGTGCTGGGAGCAAACGACGGCGTCAAGTACGCCGTGCAGGCCCACAGCGCCCGAGCGCGAGGTCAGGCTCCACGGAAGCAGTCGGTAAGGGCCTGTGACGCCTGCGCGGGTCGCGGCTGCCTGCGCGGGTCGCGGCTGCCTGCGTGGCCCAGCCGGTCGGATGATCTTCCGCTATGCCGCGATCCGCGCGGCCCATACGATCATGCCGCTCCCAGATTGCCTGCTTCAGCACCAGCGAGTCACCAAGAGCGATGACTCTCGGCGGTCAGTGGGGCTCGACGGTCGTGATCACCGGCACCGGGCGCCCACGGCGTGAGTGGTTTCGCGACCGGCTCGGTGGAGTGGGTTGCCGCTATGGACGCCGTGCCAAGGCGGCGAGACGATCGAAGCGAGATGGCTACCAAATGAACGGCAGGAGCCGGGCTCGGTCTTTCGCGAACGCCCGGTAGGCGTCACCGAGGTTGGCGATGAGGGCGCGTTCCTCGATCCGGATGCGATAGACGACTGCGACGAGCAGGACAGCGGACGAAGCCAGGGCGCCCGCCCAGTTGCCGAGCATGACACCGCAACCGAGCAGAGCCATCAGCAAACCGGTGTAGCTGGGGTGCCGCAGTATCCGGTAGGGACCGCGCTCCACGACCTTCTGGCCGGAACTCGTCCTCACGACAACGGTGAAGTATCGGCCGAGAGCGAAGAAGCTCCACCACCGAAGGAGCAGGCCCAGCCATCCCACCGTGGCGCCGAGGACGAAGGCAACGACGCCGCCCGGGACCGCTGCGTGGGGCGCGACCGAGGCGCCGAACGGCAGGAGCAGGATCGCGCCGAAGAAGAGCAGTCTGAACAGCACCTCGCCGACCACGCTGGCATGCGCTGCGCCCCGACGCAGACGGAAGGCCTGCCCGAGCTCCCCTGCCGAGAACGCGATGGCGCTGATCGACAGGACGGCGACGGCGCCGTGGGACTGCTGGATGAACGGCGTCGCCACCGGGCAAGCATGGCACTGCGTAAGCCTCAGCTGACGTCGAGTCTCGACCCCAGAACGCCCGCTCGTGCCGCGGAGCGGCAGTATCCGCTCGTGCCGCGGAGCGGCCTTTACGCTCATGCCGCTACTCGATTGTTGGGTAGTGCGCGGCAGAGATCACCCTAGGTCACCGCTTCTGGCGAGGCGGTCGGGTCCGGCCGCGTCGACGATGGCTTGGGCGGCCGGCAGGTCGGCGTCGATGTCCTCGGCGTGGATCTGGTCTTCCGAACCGGCGTAGTCGCCCTGACCGCGGCGGCGCTTCAGACGGCGGAACGGGCGCAGTACGTCGCCGAGGGGTGGGACCAGTTGGGCCGTCGCGGCCTCGATCGTCACCTCGTAGCCGCCGGCGCGGGTCGGGCGAAGCCCTTGGTGCACCAGCAATGCCGTGAGTGCCTTGCGCGCCGCGGCGTACAGGGCGTCGTAGGCGATCTCTGGGTCGTCCTCGGCCACTGCGGCGGCGGTGCGTAAGTGGGCGCGGGCCTTGGCCAGCAGGTGGGCGGCCTCGTCCTCGTTCGCCGACACTCGCTCGAGGTGGCCTCGGTCGAGCAGGCCCTCGATCACATCCCGGCCCTTGTCCCAACTCATCGGTAGATCACGACTCCTCGCTCGCGATATATCGGTAGATCACGACTCCTCGCTCGCGATATAGACGTCCGACGGGTGGAGCCGAACGAGAGGCCGGGACCGCAGCCCACGAACGAACGGGTCGGCCGTCTCCTCGGGCATCGTCCATCGCTGCACCGACATCACCGTCGGGTTCACCTCGCGATGCAACCGGCGCGCCGCGCGGTCAGCCGCGTCGTACACCGCGGTCCGGTCGACCTTCCCCACCACAAGGACGTCGACGTCCCTCGGGATCGGACCCTGCTCCCCGCGGTAGCGGGCCGCCCACGAGCCGAACACCGCCAACTCGGCCAGTCCGTCCAAGCCGGCGAACTCTTCGGCCACGACGAACCGCGGCCCGAACGCCACCGCCACCAGGTCACGCAGCGGCACCACCGCCGGGTTCGCCTCATTCCCGGACACCAGCGATCCCCGGCCCTGCCGCACGACCCGGAGAATTCCCGCGCCCCCCAGCCGGTTCACCTCGCGCGCCACCGTGGACAACGGGGCCTCCAACTCCCGCGCGAGATCCGCGATCGTCATCGGCTCATCGGCGAGCAGCACCCGCGCCAGGATGTCTCCCTGGACCTGGGTCCGGAAGATCGCCATCAACGGTGGTGCCGGAGCTCTCATATAACGAGAGTATACTCTTATGAAATGAGAGTATACTCTCCAGACGGCCGACCATCGGGCGCTCAGGTGCGGATCGCACCTGCCCACGGATCCGGCTCGGAGTGGCCGCATCTATGCTTGATGGGCGCCGCCGCCTCCGGAAAACGTGTCACCGCGGTCCCCAAGTGGTCCGTAGGGACGGACAATCACGGACAACGACGGCCAAAACCGCACAAGATCAGAGTGTGTCGATGCAGGTCAGAGGCCATTTGTGCTGGTCGCGGGCCGCGGCCGGGCCGATTCCCAAGCTGACAGTGCGGGTTCGATTCCCGTCACCCGCTCCACCGTATCTACCCAGGTCAAAGGCATGATCACAAGTCTTCAAGGGCTTCGCGACGCGCTCGTGGGGGACCGCACGTGCCCGCTGGCGGGCACGAAAGCGCCGTCAGTCTTGACTGGCCCCTGACAGCGCACAATCAGCCTTCCAGAAGCCTCGTACAGCGCCGAAATGACTCCCGTTCAGGGCGTCCAGGCGGCGACCACACGCGGCAAGAGCCTATGGTCGCGGATCGCGGCGAGAGCCAGACGGTGCGTGACCCGCTTGACGGCGGCCATGCTCGGCCTGGTGATCAGCTTCCCGGCGTGCTGGCGTTCCGTGGCGGCTCCGGGCAGGGCAGCTGGTCATCATCGAGGAAGCCTCCGCGCCTCCACTGCCGCCATGGACGCCCTCACCCGCCAGGCCATCGACGCCGACGCCGCTGCTCCTGATCGGGGACCACCACCGGCTCGGGCCCGTCGACGCTGGCGGCGCGTTCTCGCTCTCGCCGGCCACGGCCACCCCCAGCGGCTGTCGTCGTGAGCTTCCCGAGATCGGCTTGGCGGAGGCGTGACGTCCAGCCCTTCACTCCCGATCGGGTTGACTCGGAGATGGGCTTCGGCTTGGTAGCACTTGTGCTACTGTCGACGAATGAGTGAAGTGGGGCTTCGCGAGATGCGTCAGAACGCTAGCGATCTCGTCCGGCGCGCCGAAGCCGGTGAACACGTGACGATCACCGTCGCAGGCCGCCCCGCCGCCGTGCTCGGACCCGTCACTCCACGGGCCTGGCGACACTGGGAGGACCTGGCCGACGTGTTCCGCGAGCCGGTGGACGACCAATGGGACGCCGACCACGACCGCGTGGACGATGCCCCAGCTGACCCCTGGACCGGCCGGTGAGCCGAGGAATCCTCGACACCAGCATTCTGATCGCGACCGACCTCCAACCGCTGCCTGGGGAACTGGCGATCAGCGTGATCAGTCTCGCCGAACTGCACTACGGCGTCCTTGTCGCGCAGTCCGTCGATGCCCGCGGGGTGCGTCTGGCTCGACTGTCAGGCCTGCAGAAACGCTTCGACCCCTTACCCGTGGACGAGGCCGTGGCCGACAGCTACGGCCGGCTCGCCGCCAAGACCGTCAGCCAGGGGCGCCAGCCACGAGGTCGGGTGATGGATCTGCTCATCGCAGCCACCGCACACGCCCATTCGGCCACGCTCTACACCCGCAACGCCAACGACCTCCGAGGGCTGGAGGACCTCATCGACATCGTCACCGTGTGAATCGCCAAATCCCGAAGGATTCACGGCCGCAGGACCCCACCATCAGCCTCACCGCGGCACCATCCGCATGCCGCGCGACTCGCGGCAGATGCGTGCTTGCCTGCGACGCGCAGGCCCGCCCCGCAAGGTGATCACGAGCGCGTCGGCGATCCCCTGGTTGGAGTGACCGGTGGCCATCAACTCGAGCACCTCTCGCTCCCGAGGGGTGAGCACTGCGAGCGGATCGCGGCGCCGATTCCGGTTGAGCAGAGTGGAGATGATCTGCGGATCGATGACCGACCCCCCCGGCAGCGACCCGACGGACCGCCGAGACGAACTCGGCGATGTCGCCCACCCGATCCTTGAGCAGATAGCCGGCACCCTCGGCGTGGTCCCCGAGCAACTGGGTGGCCAGGCCGACCTCGAGGTACTGGGACAGCACGAGCACCCCGACCGAGGGGTACCTCTCCCGGATCTGCAGCTTGGTGATCAACTGGGCGCGTACCAGTGCGCCGGCGTGGTCGCTGGCGTGCAGGATCAGGACGAACTCGTCGCCGCCGAGGCGGACGGCGAGGTCGGTGGGTCGCGAGACTCGCCGCAGCAGGTCAGCGATGCGCCGAAGGACGTCGTCGCCCGCGGCGCGGCATGCGATGTTCAGACCCGGATCAGCGGTGGGCCGGGGTCCACCCGACGCAGGTCGTGGAGGTCGCTGGTGAGCGGCCCCCGCCAGGCCCGGGCGATGACTCCGACGGGGATGCAGATCGATGCGTCGCGTCGGCGCGCCTCGTCCAGCATGGCCGCATGAGGACGGCCTTGCTCGGGTGATCAAGCGCGAGCAGTGCGCCGGTGTCGAGTGTCAGCCCGGTGCTCGGCGCGGAACTCACCCGGCCTTCCGCTTGCGAGACCGACCGGCGGCGGTGAGGCGGACGCCGTCCAACTCGGTGGCCGCCTGACGGCGGGCCTCGTCCGGGGCAGGAGTCTCGCGTCATGGGCATTGGGAACCCCAGATGCGTCCACCGAGACATCATCAGCGCACCGTGATCGACGGCATGCGCAACACAGCCGTCGCGGGCAGCCCCAGGACGGCAGCGATGTCGGAGAATCCGGGCAGCATCACGCTCGTCACGGCGCGCGGGTCCTCGGTGTTCTTCGCACGCTTGAGCCGTGTCAGCGGCGGGATGTGAATGGCCTGGCGCACCGGGGCATCGACCGGCAGTCCCGCGCGGGAGCGGGCGATCCGCACGGCGTCGTGTAGCCCGCCGAGCTCGTCGACCAGGCCGACTCCGCGCGCGTCGCTGCCAGTCCAGACCCGGCCCCGGGCGATGCTTTCGATCTCGGCGACCGGGCGGCCGCGGCCCTGCGCCACCTTGGCCACGAAGTCGGCGTAGATCGCGTCGAGGGTGGTGGCCAGCCGCTCACGTTCCTCGTCACTGAAACCGCGCCGAGTCGAGTACATCAGCGAGCGGGCCCCACGCGAGACCGTTCCGGTGGTCAGCCCGACGCGGTCCAACAGGTCGCGCACGACCATCTTGCCGCCGAACACACCGATGGATCCGGTGAGCGTCGACGGCAGCGCGACGATCACGTCTGCCGGGCAGGCGATGTAGTAGCCGCCGGATGCGGCCGCTGCACCCATCGACACGACGACGAGCGTGCCCGCCTCACGCACGCGGCACACCTCGCGCCAGATCGTGTCCGACGCGACCGCCGAACCCCCGGGGGAGTCGACGTGCAGGACAACCGCACGGACACGCTCGTCCGACATCGCGGCGCGCAGGGCTGCCCCGACCGAATCGCTGCCCACCTGCCCCATCGCACCACGGCGCGTACGCCCGGACGCGATCACGCCGCGCACCTCGACCAGGGCGACGTGGTCCTTGCCCCGCGTCGGCACGTGGGGACGGCGACGCGGACGCCACCGATCGGCGAACAGCAACTCGGCATCTCTGCCCACCCGCGAACGCATCGCGGCGTACGCCTCGTCGCGGTAGCCGAGCACGTCGACCAGCCTGGCCTCGCGTGCCGCTGAAGCGGTGCGCGGCCCGGTATCGGCGAGCTCTCGCACGCGTGAGGCCTCGATCCCGCGCCCATCGGCGATCGCGGCGACCGCTTCGGAGAAGACCGACTCGGCGAGGCGGTCCAGCGCGGTGCGGTGAGCCTCGGTGAACTCGGTGCGCATGATGCGGTCGGCGGCGTTCTTGTACTCATATCGCTGCTCGATCTGCGGCTCGATGCCCAGATGATCGAGCACGCCACGGACGAACGTGGTCTCCACCGCGACGCCGAGCAGCCCCAGACCCCCGCTGGGCTGCAGCCAGATCTCATCGAACCCGGTCGCCAGCACGTACGCGGCCATGTCGCCGGAACCCTCGCCGAAGCTCTCGGCCCAGGCCAGTGTCGGCTTGCCGCTCGCCGCGAACGCGCGCACACCCAGACGCAGCTCCTGCATGGTCGCCCATGGCAGCGCTGCGCCGACCTTGGCGATCAACCCGACGACGTGACGGTCGGCAGCGGCCTCGTGCAGCGCGCGCAACGTGGGAGGAAGCTGGTGGCCACCGCGGGCGCGCAGCCGGGCGAGCCGATCGTCCGCGGGCGGCGCCGCCGGGCTCTCGGTGAGGTCCAGCTCCAACAACAGCGACGGGCGGTGACCGGGCAATACGGGCATGCCCCTACCGTAGAGGCGGGCCTGCGCGCAGCCGCCGCGCCCCCAGTGCAAAGGCTCCGACCGGCTGCCGGCGCGGAGGCCGAGGGATGACCTCATGACGCCGTTCCGCGCCGAGGGCCGCATCGACCCACCACTGGTGACCGGCGAGTAGTGACCCTTGACCGACGGGCGGGAGTCCTCCGCTGGGCGAGGAGGAGGGCCCGGCGGGCATCGGGACCGGCGGGTCCCTCCTTCGCGCGCGTCGCAGGTGTCAGACTCGTCCAGGCAGGGACGCCGGTGCCTACGGGTGGTGCGGGCGAGCGGGGAGCGCGGGTGGTTCCGGACCGGCGCAGCGCACTTGTTGAGCCGGTTGCCGGCCGGATCGGAGTGATCATGATCGATAGATCACGACTTCTGGAGGCCCACGTCCAGTTCGAGCTCGACCACTGGACCGGGGCAGCGTTGAAGGAGTCGATCGCCGAGGAGGTTCACGCTCTCTTCGTCTGGCTGGAGTCGGTGCCGCTCGAGGAGGTGGTGACGGCGGATCAAGTGATCGACTGGGCGATCCGCATCCTCCAGACGCCGCCGTCGGAGGACCTGTGGCGCCTGATGGAGCAGCTTCTCGAGGTCAGCCACGAGGCACTTCTCGAGTCGGACGCCACGTTGGCCGACCTGCTGCCGAGGCAGCGCTACGACCAGATCGTCTCCGTGATCGTCGGCCTGCGTGACGTCCGGCAGGTCGTCATCGATCAGATCACCACAAGCACGATCTACTCCGAGCTCGTCTCCTACGTGCTCTACCACGGCATCAAGGCCTATCTGGTGACGGGGAACCTCCTGGCCCGGAAGATCCCCGGTGCATCCTCACTGTTGAGGTTTGGCCACAATGCCATCGATTCGGCCGCCCCCAGCCTGGAGAAGGCTGTCGACAAGCAGTTGACCGCCTGGATGAAAGCCAACATTCAGAACACGGTACGAGGCAGCGGAGCGTTCCTTGCCACAATTGCCGACGACGCGATGATTCGCAGTGTCGCCGATGAGATCTGGGCCACCAATGCCGCCGCGACGGTGTCCGAGTCCGCGGGGCTCCTCAGCCGGCCGTCACCGTCCGAGACCGCTCGGGTCGGTCGTGACCTCTGGCTCCACCTGGTCGGTACGCCACCGTTCCGCGACCTCCTGGCGCTCATCGTGCACGAGTTCTTCCGCTCGCACGGCAGCATGCCGGTGGCGGTCGTGCTGACCCGGGTAGGGGTCGGGCCGGAGATGATGGCCGAGGAACTCGGCCTGGCCGCGGTGCCCATCGCCGAGAAGGCTCGAGCCAGCGGGTACCTGGAGGCCCGCATCCGGAACCGGCTGAATGCGTTCTACGCCACCGATGACTCGGCGACGCCACCCGGCAAGGGCAGGGCGGCGAAGCGCCCCAGCTCCACGCCCCGGCCGAACAGCCGACAGAAGGCGGCCATGCCCGAGGCCAAGACCCCCAGTGACGAACACGGCGCGGACGGCGACCACCAGGAAGCCGGCAGTCCAGGACCGCCCGGCCGGAGGAAGACAACCCGTCCCCGCCGGGCCGGTCCGACACCCAGCCCCCCGACGACGATCACCTGAGCGCCCCCGGCCGCCGGCGCCGGCTCGACGTCGTGGGGTCGACCACGTTCGGTAGCCTGCGGCTCGGGCGGGTGCCGGGTTCACTCTCGCGGGATGGCGTCGGCGGGTATCCCGGCGTGCAGGACGGCGAGGAGCCCGCGCAGGAACACCGAGCGCAGTGGCTCGATCGCACGGGCGGCGGCAGCAGGCGGCGTCTGCTCGAGGATCTGCAGGACCCGTGCGATCGCGTGCGGCCCGGTTCCTGTGACGGAGTCGAGCAGGAGGTCGCCGAGCTTGCCGCGCTCCACCGCCATCGCGATGACCCGATCCAGTGTGGTCTGCGGGGTGAAGACCCGGCGGGGCCGTGGCACCATATACCGCCCCTGCCAACGGCAGACGTCGGTGCACACCCCGCACCCCAGGCACTTGTCCGGGTCGACGACCGACCAGTACACCCGCTTGCCCTGTCCGGCGTTGTCGACCATCGTGATGGCGTCGGCCGGGCAGCGGTGGAGGCACTTCTTGCACCCGCGACAGTTGGTGAAGTCGGTCTCGGCGACCCAGTTGGACGACACAATCGCGTTCGTGATGCCGGCCCCACGGATCGCCTGCATCATGCCGCAGCAGCATCCGCAGCAGTTGCACATGTACGTCACGTCGTGCTGCACGTTGTCCGCGGTCTGAGCCAGGCCTGCCTGCTTGGCCTCGTGGAGGATCTCCAGCCCTTCCGCCGTGCTGATCGGGTCCGCCAGCCCCATCCGCACCAGCGCGTCGGCGGCTGCGTTGAAGCTCAAACACGTGCGCAGGGGTGCCCCGCAACCCCGACCGGACAGCTGGGCGTGGGTTCGGCAGGGACACGGGGCCACGGCGACCTTGTGGGCCGAACTGACCACCGCGGTGGCTCGCTCCCAGTCCAGGACCTCCACGCCGGGCTCGTCGGGGATCGCCTCCTCCCGCACCATCGATCGGCCGATCTGGACGCTGCCGCGAAAGACCGCGTGCGCGAACTCTCGATCCCCGTCGCCGTACATGTACTCCTCGAACAGGTGCGCCAACTGCTCCACCGACGCGTCCTCGCCGACCCGCATCGCGCCGACCCGCATGAAGGTGTACTCGAAGAAGCCGATGACGACGGGCGCGAGCGCCACCCATCGCTCACCACGGTGTTCCAGGTCGACGACCAGGCCGCGACGCGCCATCGAGGTGACCAGCACCTCCAGCTCGGCCTCGTCGCGCCCCACCCGCTCGGCCAGCGAACGCACCGAGCACAGTGTGGGCATCCTGGCCGCCAACTCAGCCTCCTCCGGCGTGAACAGCAGCCGGAGGATGGCCCGCAGAGCCGGCGCGTCGGGTGCTCCGGTCACCATCCGGTCCAGACGCTGCTGCAGCCGGTGATACGCAAGGTCAGTCTCAAGATTCCTGTGCCCCATAGCCTTCTCCTGACCTGAGCCCCGCACTGTCAGCCTCGACAGCTCCCCACCGTGCCCGCAAGGACCCATGGTCATCAATCCTGATGGGCGCCATACGTCGGCTCCCGCGCTATCGTCTGGGCGTGCGCGTCGAGCCGTTCGCCGTCGCGGTCCCGGACGCGGTTGTCCAGGATCTGCGGGAGCGCATCCGACGCACGCGCTGGCCTGACCCGGCGCCGGGTGAACCGTGGGCAGCGGGCGTTGACCTTGACTACCTTCGTGGACTGCTCGAGTACTGGGCAGACGGATTCGATTGGCGCGCGCAGGAGCGGTGGCTCAACCGTTTCGAGCACCGCGTCGCCCACGTGGACGGGGTGCGCATCCACTTCGTTCATCATCGAGCAGCCCATGGCGGGGCGCCGTTGATCCTCACCCACGGCTGGCCAAGCACGTTCGTTGAGCTGCTACCGCTGGTCGACCGTCTCGGTGACCGGTTCGATCTGGTCGTGCCGTCCTTGCCGGGCTACGCCTTCTCCCAACGCCCACGGCGCGCGGGCGTCGACCGGGCCTTCGTCGCTCGACTGTGGCATCGGCTCATGCAGGGGCTCGGGTACGAGCGGTACGGAGCTCATGGCGGTGACTTCGGCGCCGGGGTAGCCACATACCTGGCACTGTCGCAGCCTGAGCAGGTGATCGGGATCCACCTCAGCACACCTGAGCTGTGGCCGTACACGGGGCCGGGGGCTCCGCCGCTGTCGATCGAGGAGCAGGCATACGTCGATCACGTCGCCCGATGGGAGGAGACCGAGCGCGGCTACAGCGCGGTGCAGTCCACCCGGCCCCAGACGCTGGGGTACGGGCTGAACGACTCTCCGGCCGGGTTGGCCGCCTGGGTGCTGGACAAGTGGCGCTCCTGGTCCGACAGCGGCGGCGACCTCGACGCACGGTTCGGCCGCGACGCCCTGTTGACCATGCTGACCATCTGGTGGGCCACCGGGTCGATCACCTCGTCCATGCGCGACTACTACGACAACCGTTGGAGCGGCACCCCCATCGGCGCGGCCGACGTCGTCACGACACCGACCGCCATGGCGGTGTTCGCCCACGAGTTCGTGCCCGAAGGGGAACCGCCACGGTCCTGGTACGAGCGGCTCTACACCATTCAGCGCTGGACGGTGTTCCCCCGAGGCGGTCACTTCGCCGCTGCTGAGGAGCCGGAGCTGCTGGCCGGCGACATCGCCGAGTTCTTCGCCGGTCTCGTGTAGGCGGCCGCCACACAGCGGACCGCCACCGGGGCCAGGCTGGCCCCGGTCGAAACACCCTGCCGCACCCGGCTCAGCCCCGGCCGTGGAGCAGCCTGATCATGGTCACGAGAAGCCCCTCGGTCCTGGCGGTGCGCTGGAAGCTCATCAGCGGCAGCGGCAGAGCGAAGCGCTGTCGGGTGATGGCCTTGGCGCGGGTGAACTCGCGCAGGCCGTCCTCCCCGTGGATG
>JBAPWU010000288.1:0-1559 GCA_049283855.1 Kineosporiaceae bacterium | reverse complement strand
GGCACCCTGAGGGCACGGGCGCTGCCCGCCTGGCCCTTCCTCAGCCTCTTCGTGCTCTACCCGCTGTGGTGGTGCCTGGGCATCACGGTGATCCTGCTGCCCGCACTGGGCGGGATCTGCCTGTTCCTGATGGCGATGCGCGGCTGGATCCGGCTCCCCCGGATCTGGATGTGGTGGGCCGCCTACCTGATCTGGATGGCCGCGTCCGTCGTGATGGTCGATTCGGGGGGGCGCCTGGTCGGCTTCGCGCAGCGCCTGTCCGGCGCCCTCGGCGCCACCCTGCTCGTGGTCTATGTGTTCAACGCCCGGGAGAGCCTGCCCCGGCGCCGGGTGCTCGCCGCGATGACCACCTTCCTCGGCTGGATGGTGATCGGCGGCTACCTCGGGATGCTCTTCCCGGGATTCCGGCTGTCCACCCCCGCGATCGTCCTGGCGCCCCCCGAGATCGCGACCAACGAATACGTGGTGAACCTGCTCAGCCCGCGCTTCGCCGAGGTGCAGCACCCCTACGGGGCCACCAGCGACTTCATCCGCCCGTCCGCGCCGTTCCCGTACACGAATGCCTGGGGACACGCCTTCGTCCTGCTGCTGCCCGTGGTCGCGGCGCTCGCCGTCCGCGCCTCGCGCCGCACCCGGTGGCTGCTCGCCGCCCTGGTGGCCTCAGCCGTCCCCCCGGCCCTGGCCACCCTGAACCGCGGCATCGCGGTCGGGATCGCCGTCGCCCTGGCCTACCTGGCCCTGCGCTACGTCCGCCGGGCCAGCCTGGTGCGGGTGCTGCAGATCCTCGGAGGGAGCGCCCTGGTGGCCGGAGTCGTGCTGGCCAGCGGGGTCCTGAACCGGGTCGGCGAGCGCACCAGCACCAGTTCCACCACTGAGGACCGGGCCGCGCTGTACCGAGAGGCGTTCCACCGCACCCTGGAGTCGCCCTTCCTCGGCTGGGGCGCCCCGCGGCCGTCGCTGACCCTGGAGGTCTCGGTCGGCACCCAGGGCCACTTCTGGTACCTGATGTTCTCCCACGGGTTCGTCGGGCTCGCCCTGTTCCTGGCCAGCATCTGGGGCCTGGCCCTGGTCACCCGCAGGGTCCGCGACCCGGAGTCGATCCTGATGCACACCGTGGTGGTGGTGATCGGGGTGATGCTGATGTTCTACGGGGTCGACGGCATCCACCTGGTGATCGCCCTGACCTGCGGCGTCCTGCTGATGCGGCCAGAACCCTGGAACGCACCCGTCCG
The DNA here is from genome assembly GCA_049283855.1 of Kineosporiaceae bacterium. Classification (GTDB taxonomy): domain Bacteria; phylum Actinomycetota; class Actinomycetes; order Actinomycetales; family Kineosporiaceae; genus JADJPO01. Next base: position 327 of record JBAPWU010000288.1, on the reverse strand, counting down.
GGTCCGAGAGGGAGCCCCCCGATGAGCACGTCCGAGCGCAGCGCCGAAGGCGTCCAACCGGTCCGGCTCGACCTGGGCGCGGGCGGCGCCGGGGACACCGACCGGATGGACGCCGTCCGCGCCCAGCTCGGGCACCTGTTCCCCGCGGCGCCCTTCCCGCTGCACCTCGGCTACGGCCCGGTGCCGCCCGGGTACCGCGAGGTGGACTCCTGGAGGGTGATCCCGCGCCGCGCCGCGCCCCGCTTCCTGGTCCCCACCGGGGCGCGGGCCGCGCGCCGCACGATGCTCTCCCACAACGGCCTGCGGACGGCGAGGGTCGCCGCGACC
>JBAPWU010000287.1:0-2877 GCA_049283855.1 Kineosporiaceae bacterium | reverse complement strand
CGCCCGCCCTGGACGAGCTCGCCGAGCAGCCGGTGCTCGGCGGGGGAGTGCCCGTCGGGCGGGTCGAGGCGGTCGGGATCTAGGGTTGGCCCATGCGAGCAGTGGTGCAGCGGGTGACCCGCGCCCGGGTCCTGGTCGCCGGGGAGGTGGTCGGTGAGATCACCCGTCCCGGTCTGGCCGTGCTGGTCGGGGTGACCCACTCCGACGGCGCCGACCAGGCCGGCGCCCTCGCCCGCAAGGTGGCCTCGCTACGCATCCTGCGGGACGAGCGCAGCGCCATCGACGAGACGGCTCCGGTCCTCGTGGTCAGCCAGTTCACCCTCTACGCCGACACCGCCAAGGGCCGCCGGCCCTCCTGGTCGGCGGCCGCGCCGGGGCCGGTCGCCGAGCCGGTCGTCGGCGCCTTCGCCGAGGCCCTGCGCGGGCTGGGGCTCGAGGTGGCCACCGGCCGGTTCGGCGCCGACATGGCCGTCGAACTGGTCAACGACGGGCCGGTCACCCTGCTCCTGGAGGTCTGAGATGCGGATCGAGGTCGTCCCGGGCGACATCACCAGCCAGGACGTCGACGTGGTGGTGAACGCCGCCAACGCGAGTCTGCTCGGCGGCGGAGGGGTCGACGGCGCGATCCACGCCGCCGCCGGCCCGGCCCTGCTCGAGGAGTGCCGCCGCGTGCGCAGACCCCTGATGCCGCAGGGCCTCCCGGTGGGTGAGGTGGTGGTGACCGGTGCCGGCGACCTTCCCGCCCGGTGGGTCGTGCACACCGTCGGCCCCAACCGGCACCGCGGGCAGACCGATCCCGCGCTGCTCACCGCGTGCTTCCGCAACAGCCTGCTCGCGGCGGCCGGAGTGGGGGCGCGCTCGGTCGCCTTCCCGGCGGTCAGCGCCGGGGTGTTCGGCTGGGACGTGCACGAGGTGGCCCTGATCGCCGTGGCCGCCGTCCGGGCGGTCGAGGCCGAGTGGGCGGCGCAGGGCGAGACCGGCCCGGTCGAGCTGGTGCGCTTCGTCCCCTTCGGCGCGCAGGCAGCGGCCGCGTTCGTCGCCGCCCTGGCGGGGGAGTAGCCGATGGACATCCTGGTGATCCGCCATGCCCAATCGGGCAACAACCTGCTCTGGGAGCGCAACGGCTCCAGCCGCGGCCGTTCCGCCGACCCCGAACTCACCCCGCTGGGCCTCGACCAGGCCCAGGCCGTGGCCCGCGCCTTCGCGGCCGGGGACTACCCGCGGCCGACCCATCTGTTCACCAGCCTGATGCTGCGCGCCGTGCAGACCGCCGCGCCGATCGCCGAGGCCCTGGACCTGCCCCTGATCGGGCATGCGGAGACCTTCGAGTTCTTCGGCCCGGTGGAGTACGACCCCGACGATCACGAACGCCGCTGGCACCACCCGGGGGCCTCACGACAGACCCTGCAACGGCTGAGCCCACGGCTGACCCTGCCCTCCCCGGCCGGGGAGGACGGGTGGTGGCGCGGGCCCGTGGAGGACGAGGCCGCCTGTGACGCCCGCGCGCGCCGCGTCGTCCGCGAGCTGGTGACGACTCATGGCGGCACCGGCGCCACGCTCGCCCTGGTCACCCACGGCACCTTCAGCCAGTACCTGATCCGGGCCCTGCTCGGGATCGAGACGATGACCGGCTGGCTCGCGATCGGGAACACCTCGGTGTCGCAGTTCCGCGACGTCGAGGCGCTGACCGTCGCGTCCTGGATCAACCGGCTCGACCACCTGGCGCCCGGGCAACGCAGCGATTGAGCCGGTCCGGTCCCGGGTGTCCACCCGGAACCCCGGGGGTCCGCCGCCGCGAGCGATGCGGTCAGCACGCGCATGTGTACACGGGGTCGGGCCGCGGGCTGACGGACGGCGAGGCGTCGGCCGAACCGCCGATCCGGTTTGGCGTCAGATCGCGGGCGGGCCAAGATGGATCGACGGTGCGTGTCGATGGATCACCTGCAGGTGGGAAGGACGGCGGCCCGTGGCAGCCAGGACGGTCGCGATCTGGGGCAGTTGCGTCACCCGTGACGCCTTCGCCGTCGCCTCCCGGCGCGAGCAGCTCGAGGAGGAGCTGCCGCTGGTCTACTACGCCGCCCGCAGCTCCTGGATCAGCCAGGCGTCCCAGCCCTGGCCGCAGACGGACCCCGAGCTCGGCGGCGAGGTCAGCGGCTTCGGGCTGCGCATGGTGCAGGAGGACCTCAACAAGTCGATCATCGACCGGCTGGCCGAGCTGAAGCCCGACATCGTGGTGCTCGACCTGATCGACGAGCGGCTGCCGATCGCCCGGGTCGGCAGGACCTGGCTGACCGTCTCCGACTATGCCAAGCAGACGGCACTGGTCCCCCGCGTGGTGGCCGCCGCCGACGAGACCTGTTCGATGACCCAGCCCGCCCGCGCGCGACTGTTCGCGGCGGCGGCGCGCACGGTGGCCCGCCGGCTCACCCGCGAGCTGCCGCGGACCGCGTTCGTGCTCAACGAGGCCCCCTACACCACCCGGGTCGGCGACGGAACCACGCTGTCCGATCCGGCCGGTGGGTGGGCCCGTGACCTCGAGGCGGCACAGCAGCCGCTGCTGCGTGCCGTGGTCCGTCAGATGGGCGACCGGCTGTTCCGGGCCAGGCCGCCGCAGGAGGTCTGCCTGGCCGACCCCGACCATCGCTGGGGGGTCACCAGCTACCACTACGTCGAGGACTACTACCACTGGCTGATCGACACGCTGCGCGCGATCGAACCTCCGTCCGAGCCGGGCCGGGGAGCCTCGATCCGGTTGCCCGACGTCCCCTCGCTGCGCGGCCTGCTGCGTCGCTGATCACCGCTGCCGGGGTGCCACCGCCGCCCAGGCGACGGTGAGCTCGCCCAGCCGCCAGCGCGACGGGCCGTCCAGCACCGGCC
>JBAPWU010000286.1:0-3948 GCA_049283855.1 Kineosporiaceae bacterium | reverse complement strand
GGCCTCGGCGGCGGTCTTGGCCGCGACGGCCTCGTCCAGCTGCTGCTGGGTCTCGGCGGCGATCTCGGTCGCGCGGCGCTGGGCCTCCTCGGCCTGCCTGCGGGCCTCGGCGTCGGCGTCCACCCCGGAAGCCTTGGCGGCCCACTCGTCGGCCGACCTCTTGGCCTCGTCGGCCTTGGCCTTGGCCTCGTCCGCCGCCTGCTGCGCCTTGTCGGCCATCTCCTTGGCCTTGGCGGCGTTCTCGGCGTCGTCCGTGGTCAGTGCATCCTTGATCTGGTCGAACAGCCCCATGGCTCGGGCTTCCTCTCGGTCTGCGGGCCGGTCGCGTGGTCGCGGCGGCAGCGTCGAACCTAGACGACCTTGGGCCGCCGCGCGCGCTGGATCGCTCTAGGCTCAGGGGTCGCGCACGTCCGGTGACTGCTCAGCGAGGTGTCCGTGACCGTCGATCCGAGTCCGCCCGGCCCGATCTGGGAACCGGACGGGAAGCTGGACGGCGTCCGGCTGCGGGGGACGACCCTCACCGGTGTGCATGCTCCGGGGATCCGGCTGCTCGACGCCGATCTGCAGTCGGTGACCCTGGCCGGGGCGGAGCTCGAGCGGTCGACCTGGCGGGACTGCCGGCTCGGGGCGGTGCGATTCCTCGGCGGCCAGCTGGCGCGCAGCCGGTGGGTCGGGGTGACGATCGCCGAGTCGTCGCTGGCCGGCTGCGAGCTCCTCGGCGCCACCTTCACCCGGGTCACCCTCGACGGCTGCCTGATCGACGGGGTGAATCTGCGCGGGGCGCGATGGGATGAGGTGAGCCTCGCCGACTGCGTGCTGCGGGACGTCGACCTGGCCGGGGCCCGGGTGAGCGGGGTGCGGTTCGAGCGGTGCACGTTCGAGCGGGTCGATCTCACCCAGGCGGTACTGGAGGACGTCGACCTGCGGGGCTGCACGCTGGGCATCGCCCGGGGCTGGGACCGGTTGCGCGGTGCGGTGATCGACCACGGCCAGCTGATCGAGATCGCTCCGGCGCTGGCCACCGAGCTCGGGATCACGGTGCGGGAGCGGGGTCCGCGCTGACGCGGGCGGTGACCCGGCGCAGGTCGTGGCCCCGGCGGCCGAGCTGGGCCTCCACCCGTTCGAGCAGTTCGAGCACGCCCATGGCGGCCCAGACCCGGTTCCGCCCGGCGCCGGACAGTTCGGTGAGAACGCCGGCGGACTCCAGGCGCCCGATGGCGACGTAGATGTTCTTGTCCGCCACGCCGTCGGTGAGCGTACGCAGGGTGTCGATGTCGACCACCGGCTGACGGAGCAGCGACTCCAGCAGCCCGGCGGCGGCCGATCCCCTGCGGGCGCCGACCGCCTCGCGCCACTGCGCGCGCAGCGCAGCCAGGTCGGTGGCCAGGCGCAGCCCCGCCGAGGCGGCCTGGGACGTGGCTGCGGCGAACCGGCTCAGCCAGGCCTCGAGTCGGCCAGCCCGATAGTCGTCCAGGCCGGCGAAGTAGCCCTCGACATCGGCCAGCAGCACCGTGGAGACGGGCACGACGGTGCGCCGGGTCAGACCCCGGCGGCGCAGGACGACGTGCACCAGGGCCCGGCCGGTCCGCCCGTTGCCGTCGGTGAAGGGGTGGATGGTCTCGAACTGGGCGTGGGCCACCGCGGCCTGGGCGATCGGGTCGAGGTCGGTGCGGTTGCAGAACCGGACCAGGTCCTGCACCAGGCCGGGGACCCGCTCCGGTGCGGGGGCACGAACAGGGCTCCGTGTGGGGAGATCTCGCCCCCGCCGACCCAGTTCTGCATGGTGCGCAGCCGCCCCGCCCAGCCGCCCTCGTAGGGGTCGGCCTCCATCAGCAGCCGGTGCACGTGCAGCAGATCGACCACGTGATAGGGCAGATCCCCCTGTGGGCCGGCGACCGCGGCGGTCATCGCACGCACGTTGGCCGCCACGTGGGCGGCGGCCGTGTGCACCGGGACGCCCCGCAGCATGGCCAGGCCCAGATCGCGCTGGCTCGCGGCCAGGTGCTCGATCTTGGACGAGGCGACGGACTCCGAGCGCAGCAGGGCACCGGCCAGGGCGGTCAGGTCGACCGTGGCGCTCTCGTCCAGGACGCGCACCGCCTCGGTCGCGGCGCCGAGCACGGGCGCCGCCGCCGTCGCGGACAGGGGGCGCGCGGCGATGGGTGGGACGACGGAGACCTCGATCGGGTCGGTCCCGCTGCCGTCGGACCAGGGCGAGACCCAGGGCCGGAGCTCGCGGCCCAGGGCGGGCCAGCCCGGGGTTCCCGCACCAACCGTCATCAGGCGGCTCCATGATTACGTTTAAGAAAGTAAACGTGATTATAAGCCGAGTCTGGTGACGTTGGTGGACGCTCCGGCTCGATCGGCCTGGTGGCTATCGGGTCCCGCTCGAACGCGTGAGAACTCGGCCGTTCGGTCCCGTTGACACCGGGTGGGCACGGTGTACAGTCGAATCGTTCGAACACGTGTTCGATTCACGTGTCGAAGCCGGCTCGTGGCAGGGCGACTCGACCCCGTCCTGTCACGAGCCCGGTCGCCCGACTGGTCCGGACGGTGCGTGGGGAAGCGCTCCGTCCGGGTCGGGCGGTGACCACCAGCAGTGGGTGCCCTGCTTCCCCTCGGGGCATGACCGTACGTCGTCCGGCTCGTCGCCAGCGGGTCTGTGAGCAAAGGGGAGGCAGCGATGGTGCGACGGTTCGCCGAGGTGATCCATGTCGGTGTGGAGGATGTCCGGCCGGCGGCCTTTCGGTGGCGAGGCAACCGCTACGTCGTCCGCGACGTGCTCGGCCACTGGCAGGAACGTCGGGCCTGGTGGGCCGGCGCCGCGGGTCAGGCCCTGCACACCGGCGCCGTCCCCGAGCAGCGTCTGTGGACCACCGAACTCGGCGAGGAGTACGAGGTCTGGCGGGTCGAGGCCAGCCGGGCGAGCAATGGTCCGGTGGGGGTCTACGACCTCTGCCACGACATCTGTGCCCGCCCCGACATCGGGGGATGGCGACTGCTGCGCGTCGCGGACTGAGCGGTCATGGCGGTCCTCGACGCGCCGAACGACCCGAACGACCAGCACGACCCGCACGACCCGCACGACCCGCACGAGCCGGATCCGCCGGACGACGAGATCGATCTCCCCTCGAAAGGACCCGATATGACGGCGACGACCATGAGCAGGCCCATGACCCGTGCTGACTTCGCGGCACCGGTCTCCAGCGCGGCGCTGACGCTCATCGACCGCTCGTCCGCGGGCCTGCTCCAGGCGTGTGCCGCCCGCAGCGCCGGGGAACGCTACGTCGCAGCCCATCTCGCGGCCCTGCGGTCCGCGGCGGCGGTGCTCGCGGTCCGTGGACGAGGCAGCCGTGGCGGTCCGCGCAGCGTGTGGGACCTGCTGCCACGGGTGGCACCCGAGCTGACCGAGTGGGCATCGTTCTTCGCCGCCACCGCGGGCCGCCGGGCCGCCATCGAGTCCGGCCGGGCCCAGGCCGTCACGGTCCGCGAGGCCGATGATCTGCTGCGTGATGCCGAGGCGTTCCAGCACGCCGTCGAGGCCCTGCTCGGTCTGCCTCGGTACCCGGTGTTGCCCGATGCGCTCCCGTCCTGCACCTGAGCGGTCCCGTTCACGTCGGTCAGCCCATGATTCCGTTCACCCACCTGCACGTGGCGTCCGGTTACTCCCTGCGCTACGGAGCCTCCACCCCGGCCACGCTGGTCGGACTGGCCGCCGAGCAGGGCATGGAGGCCCTCGCCCTGACCGACCGGGACGGCCTGTACGGAGCGGTGAAGTTCGCCCAGCAGTGTCGGAGGTCCGGGGTGGTCCCCCTGATCGGGGCGGACCTGGCGGTCGACCCGAGCGGGATGGTGCTCGGGCTGCCGGGCTGGGCCGATCCCTCGGTCGCGGCCGCCCGAGCGGCGCACCCCGCCCGGCGGAGCCCGGTCCGGGGCGGCGCGCAGGTG
>JBAPWU010000285.1:0-2557 GCA_049283855.1 Kineosporiaceae bacterium | reverse complement strand
CCTCCTCGCCCAGGCCCAGCACCTCGACCGTCAGGCCGGCCCGGCGCAGCGCGGCGACCTCGCGGTGCAGGCGCGCGTCGGCGACGTCGTGCCCGGCGGTGACGATGCTGACCTGCGGCGGGCCCTGCGTGCTCAGAAGTCCTCCAGGACCAGGGCGCCCTCACCGACCTGGAGGAACTCGGTGTAGGCGTCGATGATCGCCTGCGGGTCCCCGCGCCGGATCAGCTTGCCCTTGTGCAGCCAGATCGCCTCGGTGCACAACTCCTTGATGGTGCCCAGGGCGTGGCTGACCACGAGCATCGTGCGCGCCCGGGACACCAGCTCGTCCATCTTGGCCTGGGCCTTCATCTTGAAGTGTGCGTCGCCGGCCGACAGCGCCTCGTCGATGATCAGGATGTCCGGGTCCATGTGCACCGCGACCGCGAACGCCAGCCGGCTGTACATGCCGGAGGAGTAGGTGCGCATCGGCATGTCCATGAAGTCCTCGAGCTCGGCGAAGGCCGAGATCTCGTCGTACTTCTCCCTGATCTCGGCCCGGGACAGGCCGGCCGCCAGTCCGCCGAGGGTGACGTTCTCCCGGCCGGACAGGGCCGAGTTGAAGCCGACCCCGAGCGCCAGCAGGGTGCTCACCCGCCCGGTGACCTCGATCCGGCCCGCGGACGGCGCCAGGATGCCGGCCACGGTGCGCATCAGGGTGGACTTGCCGGCGCCGTTGGCCCCGATCACGCCCATCACCTTGCCGTTCGGCACGTCGAAGGTGACCCCCTGCAGGGCCTTCACCTCACGGATGACCCGCTCCCGCCGGCCCAGGCGCACGATCGCGCTCTTCAGCGTGGGCACCTTCTGCAGGCTGGTCCGATAGGTGACGTGCACGTCCTGCACCCGGATCGCGACGTCGCGGGCGGAGCCGGGCTCGGTCATCGAATCCACCCTGTCAGAGACGGACAGCGAACTCACGCTCCCTCGACATCAGCAGTAGGGAGCCGAGCACGAGCAGCCCGACCGACCAGGCCAGCGAGTACCCCATGAGGTGCATCGACGGCCTGTGCCCCTCGATCAGGACCTCGCCCTGTGCCCCGAGGATGCCGAAGACGGGATTGAGCGGGCCGTACGTGAGCAGCACGTCGTAGAGACGTTTCGTCGCTCGGCCGGCCTGGGCCTGTTCGACGGTCCACAGGATCGGGGAGAGATAGAGCCAGATCCGGATGAAGTACGGCAGGAAGCTGGCGGTGTCCCGGAAGTAGACCTGCAGGGTCGCGAAGATGTTCGCCAGGCCGAGGCCCATCATGGCGGCCAGCGCCAGAATCGGGAGCATCCACAGCATCTGCCATCCCCATGGGCGGCCCGTCACGATGTGGATCACCACGTACACCATCAGCGTCGGCAGGTACCGCCGGAACGCCAGGTAGGTGGTCGAGACGGTGAGCAGCATCTTCGGGAACGGCGTATTGAGGATCAACCGGCCGCCCTGGGTGACCGAGGTGGTGCCGTTCTGCAAGGAGCCCACGATGAAGTAGAAGAGGAACAGGCCCGAGGTGAGCGTGGCGAAGAACGCCTTGGCCTGCTCGGGGGACTTCGCCCCGCCGCCGATCACGTCGACCAGCAGGTAGTACACCCCGGCCAGCAGCAACGGGTTGAGAACCAGCCAGGCCTGGCCGAACACGGTGTCGGTGTTGGCGGCATGCATCTGGGTGCGGGCCAGTTCGAAGGCGAACCCGCGCCGACGCCACAGTTCGCGGAAGTAGCGGCCGATCGGGGGCAGGCCGGCTCGATGCGGCTCGTAGACGTGCCGCTCGCCGAGATACTCGTCCGCCGTGGCGGAGCCTCTGGCTGGAGTCACGGTGCCTTCCTGTGGGGATGAGCAGTGGCGCGACGGCTCAGGATAGCGTCGCCGGTTGCGCCGTCCGGCCGACTCGCTCGTACACCTGCCGGAGAGCCGCCGCGTCACTCTCCCACGACAACGCCGGTGCCGCCGCCCGGACGGCGTCGCACAGGTCCGGATAGTGGGTCACCGCGCGCCTCACCGCGGCCGCCAGGGCGGCCGGATCGCCCGGCCGGTACAGCTCGCCGACGCCGTGCTCGCGGACCAGCGCGCTCAGTTCGCCGACGTCGGTGGCCACCACCGGGACCCCCATCCGGACGGCGTGGAACAGCTTGTTCGGCATCGCCAGCCGGTGGTTGGCCCAGCGGTCGGAGTGGGTGACCAGGGCCAGCCCCGCCGCGGCGAGCATCCGGTCGACCTCCTGGACCGGGCGGGCCGGTTCGATCGTGGCCCGGCCGGGGTCGAAGGAGGCGAGCCAGGTCTCGTCGGCCGGACCGACCATGGTGATCGGCAGGTCGAGCTCGCGGCTGGCCGCCGCGATCGTCTCCAGCTCGCGGTAGGGAGCGAGCCGGCCGGCATACAGCGCCCCGGCCGGGGTCGGCGGCAGGGGCGGGGCGTCGGCGGCCTCGAGCAGCGGGAAGGTGTTGCGCACGACGTGCACGTGGTCCCACCCGTAGGCCGCCCGAAGCGCCCTGGCCACGCCGTCCCCGACCGTGATCACGGCGGCGGCCCGGG
>JBAPWU010000284.1:0-3661 GCA_049283855.1 Kineosporiaceae bacterium | reverse complement strand
GCCTGAGGGCCCGCAGGCGGCCCGGCATGTCGGGCGCGGTCATCAGCGATCCGTTGGAGGTCAACGGATCTGCGCCGAGGACGACGAACAGGTCGGTGCGGTCGACGTCCGGGATCGGGACGGTCAGCCCCCCGCCGAACATCATCAGGCAGGCCACCTGCTTGGGCATCTGGTCGCTGGTCGAGGCGGTGAAGAGCTGGCGACTGCCCATCGCCCGGACGACCGTCCCGCCGTACAGCGCGCCGGCGAGGTTGTGCACGTTCGGGTTCCCCAGGTAGGCCGCCAGCCGCTCGCGCCCGTGCCGCTCGATCACCGCGCCGAGGCGCTCGTGCACCGCACGCCAGGCCTGCTCCCAGGTGGCGGGCTCGCCGTCCACCAACGGCGTCCTCAGCCGGTCGGGATCGTGCTGCAGGTCGCCGATGAGCAATCCCTTCGGGCAGGCGAACCCGGAGCTGAACACATCGTCGTCATCCGGCCGGACGGCGACCACCCGATGGCGTTCGACCTCGACCGCCAGCCCGCAGGTGGCCTCGCAGAGCGGACAGGTCACGTAGTGCGTCGCCGTCGACATCCCTGCAGTCTCACCCGGCGAGCGTCGCCACGGCCAGCGCAGGCACTCAGACGTAGCGGACGTGGTAGGAGAGGAAGGCGGTGAACTTCAGCGCGCCCTGAGTGGTGCGCGCCTGCCCGGTCAGGTCCTGGTTCTCCGGGCCGGTCCGAAACTGGGGGACGAGGACCATCGGTGCGTCGACAGTCGCGAAGTCGAAGCACTCGTTGCTCCAGACGGTCTCGCCCACCGTGGTCGGGGTGAAGTCGGCTGCGGCGAAGGACATGAGACAGATGCCCGTGAACGGCCCGCCGTCGTCATCGAAGCCGCCGACGGACACGATCATCGGGTCGTTGGTCGGGGGGCGCTTGTCCGTCCACAGGATCCGGTGCCCGGTGACCAGGTCGTCACCGGTACCCAGGTCGCGCTGCGGGTCGATGGCGACGAACCTGCCGTGCACCCAGTAGGCGAACTCCAGTTCGCCGTCGGAGAGCTCGTCGCTGTCGTCGTCGATGTGGACGCTGTCGAAGGTCACGTCGACGGTCCGCGTCTTCGTGGTGAACTCCCCCCAGAGGGTCTGCGTGCCGAGCGTCGCGTCGGTGGCTCGGACGACCCAGAAGTAGTGCGCGGCGGGCAGCAGGCCGCGCATCGTGGTGGCGTAGGCGGTGACCTGCGCGCGGGAGTAGTCGGTCGAGACGATCCCCGAGGCGGTCAGTTCCGCGCCGGTGGGGGTGCTGAAGACCGGCAGGGTGCCGACCCGGATCTCCACCAGGGCGGGGCGCGCGGTCCGCACGGCGACCTCGGCGGACAAGCCGTGCGCGTCCACGACGGGGGTCGTCAGGAGGTTGTCGACGAGGTGGCGTCTCGCGCCCTCGACGCCTTGGATGACGCCGCTCTGGGCGTAGCGGACGGTGCCGCTCTGGTCGACGAGGTAGAGGCGGTAGCGGTGGCCGACCTCGAACCCGGACACGGCGACCCGGTCACCGTCCGGGGCGGCGTCGGTCAGGACGTCGTCCGTGAACGTCGTGTCGACGTCGTAGCGCTGGATCCGGACCGGCCCGGAGCAGAGGCAGTTCCACGTGGCGGTGGTGAAGCCGGACGGCACCGGGACCTTCTCGTCGGAGATCTTCAGGAAGGCCTCCGGTGCGGCCGAGGCCGGCACGGCCAGCCCCACCCCTGAGCACACGAGACTGACAAGGGCGACGAACAGCACGATGAGTCTCGTGGGAGCACGCACTCGGACCTCCAGGTGGGTGGCCGGAGACCGGCCGCTCTCGTCTGTGCGGCAGCATTCCTGCCACATCGGCAAGGAGGAGTCGAGCCGATCCCGCCTGATACGAGCGGGTACCTGGAGGCCCGCTTCGGAACCGGCCGGATGCCTTACGCCGCCTACGATCAGTGGCTCGAGCATGCCGCCGCACCAAGCGTTCAAGCTCACTACACGCATCGCCGTAAGACTGCCACCCGGACCGCGCTGATATCCAACGCCCTACTGTCTGCGGGCCCGGCTGTGTCCTGGGCCAGCTGGCCGGTGACCGGGGCATGCCGTTCGTGTGCGTGCAGCCGGTGATCACCTCCTGGTCGCGGCGGACCGAAGACCTGACCTTCGACAAATGCGTCTGGCCGGCGGCGCGGACCGCGGCCCGTCAGCCGTTCACGTCCCGTACCTGGGCAGCCGCCCTGAGCGTGGTCGTGGAGTGGGACGGTGGGGTGGGTGTGCCAACCTGAACAGGGTCTGGCGGCAGCGGTGGGACACTCTGCGGGAGTCGTCTGGGGTGGCAGTTCCTCCCTGGAGGTCCAGGGGTGATGGAGGTCGAGGACAGATGGGTGTGACAGGGGGATTGCACTTCGGGGACCGGTACCTGCTGTTGGATCGGCTCGATTGCAGCCAGGGCCCCGAGACGTGGCGGGCCACCGATGAACTGCTCGACCGTGGCGCGGCGGTGAAGATCTTCTGGCCGGAGTGGTGCGGGACGGACGCCATGATCCCCAGAGTCCAGGCTCGGCTGCCGCGGGTGATGGGTCTCGCGCACCGTGGGATTGCCTCCACCTACGACCACGGCGAGGCGCGCGTGATGGTGGATCACGACACCTGGGTGCCGGAGTGGAGCCAGGACGGTGTGCCGGTGATGTACGTCGTGACAGAGCTGGTGGCCGGCCTGTCGCTGGCGGACATGCTGGCGCGCCGGGGTCGGCTCGCAGCGGAGGAGACGCTGGAGTTGTCCGCCCAGGCGGCCCGCGCGCTGCACGCCGCGCACCAGCGCGGCGTGATCCATGAGAACGTCAGGCCCGGCAACGTGCTCGTGACCGCGCAGGGGCAGGTCAAGGTCACCGACTTCGCGGCTCCTTCGCGGACGGCGCACTACCTGGCACCCGAACTGGCCCGCGGGCAGGACCCCAGCCCGCGCTCCGACGTCTACGCCCTGGGGGTCGTCGTCTACCAATGCCTCACGGGGCACCCCCCGTTCGAGAGCGACAACTGCGTGCTCGTCGCGACGGCTCACCTCAACCAGGAGCCACCGTCACTGCCGGCCACGATCGACCCCGACATCGTGGCGGTCGTGGCCGTCGCCATGGAGAAGGACCCGGAGTACCGGTTCCAGAGCGCCGAGGCCTTCGCCAAGGCACTGGAGAAGCTGCTCGCCCGTGACCCGTCCGCGCTCGACGACATCCCACCGAAGCCGGCCAACAGGTGCTCGGGGCGGCACGACGCCCCGCCGGCCAACCCGATGATGTCGCCACCGGGCTCGACCGTGCGCGGAGCCCCTGACGTCACGAGCGCAACAGATCAAGCGGCACCGCCACGGCAGCGTGCGTTGTTGCGGCGGCGGTTGAGGACATGGTTGGCCAGACAGTTCTGGAGCTGACCCGTCCGATTCGGGCATCGTTCCTGCCGCGGGCGTCACTTCCCAAGGGGACGCATTCGGCACGGCACTCCAAGTCCATCTCGATGGACAGATTGGGACGGCGCACCTTAGGTTTTTTTCGGCTCTCCCGGCATGAGTGTGGGTTGGTGAGTGGGATGTGGGGGTGGGAACCGTTGCGGCCCAGGCTGGGGTGACACGCGGGGCGCCGGGATGGCAGGTGCGCACGGCTACCGCGTCTAGGTTCGGG
>JBAPWU010000283.1:0-3217 GCA_049283855.1 Kineosporiaceae bacterium | reverse complement strand
CTGGCTGCTGCAGCACTCGTTCACGAGCTGAACCTCAGCTCTCGCGCATCAGCCGCACCTGGGGTCAGTCGATCCTCATCTCACCCATCGCATCCCAGCCGGCGCCGTCCACCTGACGGCTGATGATCCTGGGAGTGGCGGCGAGCGCCTGCGGCAAGGTCGTCATGGCGGCCGCGAAGTGGGCGCTGGTGACGTGCGGACCGGCGCCGTCGTCGGTGAAGGCCTCGACCAGCACGAACTCGTGCGGGTTCTCGACACTGCGCGACCAGTCGAACCACAGGTTGCCCGGCTCGGCGCGGGTGGCGGCGGTGAAGTCGGCCACCAGGTCGAGCCAGCGATCGGTCCATTCCGGCTTGGTCTCGAACTTCACCACGATGACGTACATGTCCTCACCCCTGCATCGACATCCCACGACGGACGACGCCCATCATGGCCGACCTCGGCCCCACCCAGGCCTCGGCGGTGGAAAGCTGTGCCCGTGAAGATTCTGATTGCGGGCGGGGCGGGGTTCATCGGCAGCACGATCGCATCGGCGGCCATCGACGCCGGGCATGTCCCGGTGATCCTGGACAACCTGGCCACCGGACGGCGCGAGTTCTGCCGCGACCGGGCGTTCTACGAGGGCGACATCGCCGACTCCACCCTGGTCGAGAAGATCTTCACCGAGCACCCCGACATCGCCGCGGTGGTGCATTGCGCGGCGCTGATCGTGGTACCCGACTCGGTGGCCCACCCGGTGCACTACTACCGCGAGAACGTGGCCAAGACGCTCGAGTTCGTCGACGCCATCGCCCGGCTGGGCTGCCACCGGCTGATCTTCAGCTCCTCGGCCTCGATCTACGCCGCCGGCGAGGACTTCACGGTCGACGAGGACTCCGCCATCGCGCCGATGAGCCCCTACGCCCGGACCAAGGCCGTGGTCGAAGGCATGCTGTCCGATGTCGCCGCCGCCCTGCCCCTGCGCGTGCTCTCGCTGCGCTACTTCAACCCGATCGGTTCCGACCCCCGGCTGCGCACCGGCCTGCAACTGCCCGCCCCCAGCCACGCCCTCGGCCAGATCATCGCCGCCCACCAGACCGGCCGGCCGTTCAACGTCACCGGTCTCGGCTGGCCCACCCGCGACGGCTCGGGCCTGCGCGACTACATCCACGTCTGGGACCTCGCCGAGGCCCACGTCGCCGCCCTGGAACGCTTCGACACCCTCTTCCCCGACACCTCCCCGGGCAGCCTCGCAATCAACCTCGGCACCGGAACCGGCACCACCGTGCTGGAACTCGTCGACGCCTTCAACCGGGTGGTCGACCACCCGGTCACCGTCGCCGAGGCCCCGCCCCGCGCCGGCGACGTCGCCGGTGCGTACACCCGCAGCGCGCGGGCCGGTGAACTGCTCGGCTGGACGGCGCACCGCAGCATCGACGACGGCATCCGCGACACCCTGCGCTGGTTCGCCGTCCGCGACCGGACCCTGCCCGACCTCGCCCGTCCCTGACCGACCCCGTCGGCCTGCAGCGCAGCTGAGCGGCCGCCCGCGTGCCAGGATGGGTGGCATGCTCGATCATCTGTCGATCCAATGCGCAGACGTGGCGGCCAGCGCCGCCTTCTACGACCGCGTGCTCGCCGCCGTCGGCGGGAAGCGGCTGATGGACTTCGGGACCGTCATCGGGTACGGCGTCGGTGACATGCCCGACTTCTGGCTCGGCCCCCGGACCAGCGGCGAGGGCTTCCGCGAGTCGCACGTCGCCTTCTCCGCCCCCGACCGGGCCGCCGTCCGGGAGTTCTTCGGGGCCGCCGTCGACACCGGCGCCGAGGTGCTGCACGAGCCGAGGCTCTGGCCGGAGTACCACCCCGGCTACTACGGGGCCTTCGTGCGCGACCCCGACGGCAACAACGTCGAGGCCGTCTGCCACCGGCCCGAGTAGCAGCGGTACTCAGCGCGCGGCACCCGCCCGCTGGGTGAGCTCGTCCTTGTCCAGGACGCCCCACAGCTCGATCGTCTGGACCACCCAGAACGCCCCGAACTCCACCACGAGCAGGGTCTCGGCGACAATGGCGGCCGAGCGTCGCCCGGCCAGCAGGTGCATCCCGATCACCACGAGCAGGGTGGCCGTCATCACGCCGGCGATCACCCGGTACGCCCAGATGTAGCGCGCGGCACCCAACCGTTCCCCGGAGCTCAGGGCGTTGAGCACGGTCACCGCGATGATCCCGGCGAAGAACACGGTGGTCGCCGCGCCGTGCCCCTGCTTCTGGAACTGGGTCGGGGAGAACGCGAAGAGCACCGCGCCGACGACGAACAGCGCCACTCCGACCACCAGCGCGACCTGCGCCGGGGGGTCCAGCGCGCGGTGCTCGCGCCGTCCGAAGTAGATCATGAGGATCACGACCAGCACCACGGAGACGAGGAACGCGGCCACGTTGTTGCGGATGCCGGGCGCGATGTCGTAGTCCGCAGGCAGACCCTGTCCGCCACACAGCGGCTCGCGCGTGGTCGGCGAGAACGCGACGACGAAGGCGAGGAAGCCGGAGATGTTCAGCACGACGTCCTCGAGATCGGTGAAGCCCCGGTAGACGATGAGGCACACCCCGATCGCGCACAGCGCGGCGATGAAGACCGCATGCGAGGGCGTGTAGTAGTAGGCGCTGATCGACGTCTGCCAGCATCCGGAGGTCATCCTCGCGCGCCCCACGGACGCCAGCAGCAGCAGGCCCAGGACGACGAGGGCGACGCGCAGGTACCGGTAGGTGCGCAGGGCGTCGCTGCGGGAATCGGGCTCCATCGGGTCAGGATCCCGCGGCGCCGGGTGCGTCGACAATGCCCTGAGCGTCAACCTCGTCGCCGCCCCGCACGTCTGGGGAGGTAGAGGGCGACGCAGTCGGGCGGATGACCATGGGAACCAGTCGGGTCTGGCACTGGACGACGGTGCTCGCGGCCGGCGCCCTGCTGGCCGCCTGCGCCCTTCCGGTGGACCCCATCAGCCCCAGTCCCAACCCCAGCCCTGGTCCGAGCAGCACGGGAGCTTTGCAGACGGCCCGACTGCTGTTCGCCGGCGACGTGATGCTCGGCCGCGGCGTGGCGTCGCGGACCGCCGCCGATCCGTCGTCCGCGCTGGCCGGAGTGCGGGACCAGGTGCGCGCGGCCGACCTCGCCGTGGCGAACCTCGAATCGCCCCTGACCACGCGACCGCACAGCCCGAGCGCCGGCCCCTATGCCCTGGAG
>JBAPWU010000282.1:0-1820 GCA_049283855.1 Kineosporiaceae bacterium | reverse complement strand
ACCTCGAGCAGGGCGGCGTCGTGCCCGGCCGCCGCGTTCAACCACGACTGGAACACGCCGGCGTCCGCGATCCGGTGCTGGTAGCCCAGGTCGCTCGGCAACGGGCGCCGCGCGCCGGGCAGCGGCGTCCACCGCATGAGGGTCATCGCGACCTGGGAGCCGAACCCGGCCGCGAGCCGCAGGGCGTAGTGCACGTCGTAACTGCCGCCGGTGGACAGGTTGAGCGCGCCCAGATCGGGATCGGGCACACGGTAGTTCGGCACCGGCGGGACGACGCCGGTCTCCAGGGCCTTGACCGCCACCACGTCCTCGATCCCGGCGCCCATGGCGTGCCCGGTGAAGCCCTTGGTATTGGTGATCACGATGCGATCGGCCTGCGCGCCGAACACCGAGCGCAGCGCGTTGACCTCGGCCGCGGCGCTGCCGCCGCGAGCCGGGGTATAGGTCTCGTGCGAGACGAACATCGTGGACGGCGCGATCGCCGACCGGTCGATGCCCCGCGCTTCGGCCTGGCGGATCAGGGTCTCCATCACACCGCAGATGTGCTCGACATCGAGCCGGGTGCCGTGGAAGGCGCTGTTGGCGGTGACCGCGGCCAGCAGCTCGCAGATCGGCTGCACCCCCCGCTCGCGCGCCGCGTCGGCGCTCTCCACGACCAGGGAGGCCGCGCCCATGCCGACGATCATGCCGTGCCGGCGCTTGTCGAACGGGGTCGCGGCGTCCGCCACCACGTCGTCGGTGGCCGCGGCCCCGGAGGCGAGGAAGCCACCGGTGAGCCAGGGCAGCAGGTGCTCGGAGGTGGCATCGTCGGCAGAGACGATGATCACGCGGCGGCAGCGCCCGGCCCGGATCCAGTCCTCGGCCAGGGAGACCGCCTGCGTGGTGCTGGCGCAGGCGGCGTTCACCTGGGTGTTCGGCCCGCGGGCCCCGATCAGCTCGGCGAACTGGGAGTGGCCCATGGCCAGGGCCCGGAACAGGAACCGCCGGTCGAAGGTGTACGGGTGCGTCTCCAGCTCGTGCCGGAGCTCACCGATCCGCCGGTCCACCTCGACCGCGGCGGGCTCGGTGCCGTTCATCCGGGACCGGACCGCCTCCAGTGCGAGCAATTGCTCGCGGTGGCCCCGGGAGGTGAAGTAGCCCTCCAGGTCGGCGGCGAACGACTCGTAGCCGGGGAAGGCCGAGGCGAAGATGACGCCGGTGTCGTCCCGGATCGCGTCGGGCAGGCCCCAGCCGTCGGGCAGACGGGTACCCAGGGTGGTCTGCTTGTACCGCATCACCAGGGGGATTCCGGCGTCCCGCAGGGCATCCAGGCCGGCCCCGATCGCCAGCCGGGTGGAGACGTCCAGCGCCTGGTCGCGGGCGGAGTCCACCCCGAACTCGGCCACCACGTCGAACGGCGCGTGCTGACCGGCGAGCTTGATCACGTCGGCTTCGTTGTCGATGGTCTCGAAGGACGGACCACCGGTCTCGCTCTTGACCAGCCGGGTGATCCGCATGTCCACCATGCGCTGGCGGTAGCGGTGCGGGATCGACTCGATGAACTGTTGGCCGTCGAGGATCTTCGCGATGTTCTCGTCGTCGAAGACCCGCGGCACGCCGGGCAGGCCGAGCGCGGCACCGGTGATCACGACGGGTTCCGCGGACGGCGCCGCGGCGGCGGGCCGAACCGGCTGGGCCACGACCGAGACCGCTGGGGGAACCACCGTTGCGGGCGTGGCGGGGGCCGCCGGGACGGCGGGCACCTGCGGGTAGCCGATCCCGGAGGCCCACAGCCCGCACAGCGCCTGGTTCACCGAGGCGGCATCGCCCAGCTTGGGGTG
>JBAPWU010000281.1:0-2765 GCA_049283855.1 Kineosporiaceae bacterium | reverse complement strand
CCCCGCTGGTGGTCGTGCTCCAGCCGAGCATCAGTACCGTCGCCGTCCCGGCCAACCTGCTGGCCGAGCCCGCCGTCCTGCCCGCCACCGTGCTCGGGGTGCTGGCCGCGCTGCTCTCCCTGGTCTGGGTCGGCGGCGCGCATGCGGTCGCCGCCCTCGGGTGCCTTGCCACCTGGTGGATCACCGAGGTCGCCGCCCGCAGCGCGCGGTTGCCCGGCGCCCTGCTGCCCTGGGTGCCCGGAGCGGCGGGTGCCCTCCTGCTCGCGGCGGCCACGGCCGTCGCGGTCCTGGTGAGTCTTCGGATCGCACCTGCCGCCGAGCCTGCCCCGGATCGGCCGGGCCGGCCCACCCGCCGCGGACTCGCGCTCCGCGGGATCACCGTCCGCCTGATCGCCGTCCGCGTCGGCCTCGTCGCGGGTGTGGTCGCAGTCCTGCTCGCCGCTGCCCTGTGGCGGCGGCCGGGCCCCGGACCACCACCGGGGTGGTCGGTGGCGATGTGCGATGTCGGCCAGGGCGACGCCCTCGTGGTTCGCACCGGCGCCCGCGGCGCGATGCTGATCGACGCCGGGCCCGAACCGCGGGCGGTCGACCGGTGCCTGAGCGGGCTCGGGGTGCGGCGGCTCGACCTGATCGTGCTCAGCCACTTCCACGCCGACCACGTGCTCGGCCTGCCCGGCGCCCTGCGGGGGCGCGAGACCGGACCGGTGCTGGTCAGCCCGTTCGCCCACCCGCAGCAGAACGTGAGGGCCGTTCAGGGCTGGGCCGAGGCCGTCTCGCTGACCCCGGCAACCCTGACCCGGGATGCCGGGGGCAGCGCCGGCACGGAGGGCTGGCAGGTGCGCTGGACGGTGCTCGCCCCGGACCCCTCGCCGGATCGCGGCGATCCGGCCGAGCTGGACGAGTCGGGTGACGGCACGGAGGTGAACGAGGCGAGCCTGGTGGTGCTGCTCGACCTGCACACCCCCGCCGGCGCGCACCTCCGCCTGGCCGCGCTCGGCGATCTCGAGGTGGAGGGCCAGCGCCGCCTGGCCGACCGGCTCACCGCGCGGGGTGAGGGACCGGTCGACGTGGTCAAGGTGGCCCACCACGGGTCGGCGAAGCAGGACGGCGCGCTGTACCGGAGGCTGGCGCCGCGGGTGGCCCTGATCGGGGTGGGCTCCGGCAACGACTACGGCCACCCGGCGCGGTCGGCGCTGGAGCTGCTCGCCGCAGAGCACATCGCGGTCTACCGCACCGATCGCGATCACCTGGTGGCGATCGGTGCGGATCCGCCGCCGGCCCCGGGGTGGGGCTCGCCGTTGAGTATCACGCGTTCCCCGCCGGGGGAGTGACGCCGGGGCGGGCATGTGGTGTACTGCTGCGCCCCGACCATCTGCCGATCGAGCCCCACCCGCGAACCCTCGCCGAAGGACACCATGAAGATCACCCAGGAGTTCGAGGTCCGTCGCCCGGTGCAGGTGGTGTGGGACTTCTTCCAGGACATTCCCGAGGTGGCCCAATGCCTCCCGGGCGCCGAGCTGCTCTCCGACGACGGCGGCGGCAGCTACACCGGCCGGGTCGCGGTGAAGCTGGGCCCGATGTCGGCCACCTTCGACGGATCGGCCACGGTCACCCCCGACCCCGCCACCCGCACCGGCGTGATCGACGGCAAGGGCGAGGACCGGCGCGGCAAGAGCCGGGGCGCGGTCAGGGTCACCTACGCGATGGCCGACCGGGGCAGCGGCGCTACCGTCGTGTCCGTGGACGCCGACGTCACCCTGACCGGGGCCGCAGCCCAGTTCGGCCGCGGCGGCCTGATCATCGAGATGTCGAACCGCTTGATCACTGAGTTCGTGCAGTGCTGCGAGGGCAAGCTGGCCGCCACCACGGTCGAGGAGCGGCAGGAGATCAGGGCGGCCGAGGTCAAGCCGCTGCGGTTGTTCCTGTCCAGCCTGCTGGCCTGGCTGACGAAGTGGCTGAAGAAGCTGTTCGGTGGCAGGTCGTAGCCGCGGCGCGACCCCTCGGGCGGCGCACACGGTGGCGCCGACCGAGCTGACCCCGGCGCCCGTGGTCCTGGTCACCGGCGCCGAGGATCTGCTCGCCGAACGAGCGGTCCTCACCGTCACCGCCGCCGTGCGCACCGAGGACCCCGACGTCACCGTGGAGCGGATCGACGCCTCCGCCTACGAGCCGGGCAGGCTGGAGCAGCTGTCCAGCCCCTCCTTGTTCGGCGGCGGCACCCTGATCGTCGCCTCCGGCATCGAGGCCGCCAACGACGCCTTCGTGGTCGATGCCACGGCCTACCTGAAGGCCCCCGCTGCCGGCGCCTGGCTGGTGCTGCGGCACGCCGGGGGCAACCGGGCCAGACCGCTGCTGGACGCCGCCCGCAAGGCCGGCGCCCCCGAGGCCGCCTGCCTGCCGATCACCAAGGACGAGGAGAAGGTCGACTTCGCCGCCGCCGAGTTCCGGCGATTCGGACGGCGCGCCTCGCCGCAGGCGGTCCGCGCCCTGGTCGACGCGGTCGGCAGCAACCTGCGTGAGCTGGCCGCGGCCTGCCACCAGCTGTCCATGGACGCACCCGGCGACGACGACGACGCCCGGATCGAGGTCGACGTGGTCGAGCAGTGGTTCGGCGGCCGGGTCGAGGTGACCGGTTTCCGGGTCGCCGACGCCGCGGTCGCCGGTCGCCCCGATCAGGCCCTGTCACTGCTGCGCCACGCGCTGGTCACCGGGGCCGACCCGGTGCCGCTGGTGGCCGCGATCGCGGCGAAGGTGCGCGCGATGGC
>JBAPWU010000280.1:0-2602 GCA_049283855.1 Kineosporiaceae bacterium | reverse complement strand
ACGCCGTCCACGTGCTGGCCGTGCTGGACGCCGCCCGCCTCAGCGCCGACGGCCACCGCGTGGTCACCCTCGACGCCCGCCGCTGACGCCGGCCCGACTGCCCTCCACCGCGCAGGACCGCTGGGAGCGGCTCGGGAGATCAGGTGGGGAGGCGGCGGACGGGGAGGCGGTCCTCGACGGCGAGGTGGGCGGAGAGATCGCGTTCCACCACGTAGGCGCCTGCGTCGGGGAGTTCGGCGACGGCTTCGACCAGTTCGGTGCCGCGGTAGACCAGGCCGACGCCGTCGTCGGTGCAGTAGGTGAGCGGCAGCGTGCCGTCGGCGACCAGGGCATGGATCGCCGGACGGCGCTGCGCCTCGGAGTCGTAGTGCACCCCGTTTCCGTAGGGCAGGAGGGCGAGGCCGTCCGTCACCGGACGCAGTCGGGGGCCGAAGGAGTCGGTCACCCCGCCGACGTGCCAGCAGATCGAGCCGGCGCTCACCCCGGCCAGCACCACCCCGGCCGCCCAGACCTGGCGGAAGATCTCGTCCAGCCCGTGCACCCGCCATACCGCGAGCAGGTTCGCCACCGAGCCGCCGCCCACCCAGACCACGTCCTGGGCGAGCAGGTGCCCAGCCACGTCGGCGACGCTCGGCATCGCGAACAGGTGCAGGTGGGTGAGCTCGAACCCGGCGCCACGGCCGGCCTCGTCGAGCTCGGCGGCGAACCAGCGCTGGTCACCGCTCGCGGTGCCGAGCATGCATACCCGGGGGGCCCGGCCGTGCACTCCGGAGAGTTCCACCGCGTGGTGCACCAGGGGGGCGAAGTCCAGCCGGCGACGGCCCTCCTCGTTCAGCCGCATCCCGCCCGAGGTGGCCAGGATGGTCGGAGCATCAGCCGGCATCAGTTCTCTCCCCACGGGTTCAGCGTGGTCAGGGCGGCGTTCGGTCGGCGGGTGCCGCGCAGGGCATCCAGGGCGGGTCGCGGCGGGACCGGCAGCCCCAGAGAATCCAGGACGGCGTCGGCGGCGCGCCGTCCGGAGACCAGCGCCCCCTGGATCGAGGCCGAGTCGCGGTGGTCCCCGGCGACGAACAGCCCGTCGCCGAGGGATACGGCCCGGCGCACGTCCAGGGCCGGGGGCATCGCGGTCAGCGCGTGCGGGATGGCGTGCACGGTCACCGTCTCCCAGCGCGTGGTGGGCAGCCGGTAGAGCCGGGCCAGTTCGCGGCGGATCCCCGGCTCGGACGTCGCCTCGGCCGGGTCGGCGGAGGGCAGGCCCAGGATCGTGGTGGCGACCAGCGTGCGCCGGTCGGGGGAGTAGGCCCGGGCGGTGGCGCTGAGCGCCGCCGTGTTGACCACCGGGCCGCGCCGTTCGCCGTCCAGGCGCAGCGCGCCCGGGACGGCGCCGAAGGCCGGCGCCGGTACGTCGGTGGCATGCCAGAACGTGGTCAGCGGCCGGACGGCGGGCATCTCCAGCCCGGTGAACGCGCCGGCCGCGCCCGGGTCGGTGGCGACCACGACGGCCCGAGCCCCGATCGTCCCGGCCGGGGTGCGCACCGGGCGGTACCCGCCGACCGGCCGGCCCACGGCGTCCACGCCCACGCCCAGCTGCAGCACGCCGCCCGGCAGGGCGTCGGCCAGCTGGTCGGGGATCGCCTGCATGCCCTGCCAGGGCACGCTCGGTCGGCCCCGGACGAAGGAGCGGATCAGCAGCTCGACGAACCGGCGGGACGTCGCCCCGCCGTCCTCGCCGATCACCCCGGCCAGGAACGGCTCGAGGACGGCCCGGCGCAGCTCGCCGTCGATGCCGAGCCGGGCCAGCCCGGCCCCCCACGCCTCATCCGGTGCGCTCAGCAGGTCGGCCGGGTCGCGCCGGGTGCAGGAGAGGGCCCAGCGGGCGACGGCGAGCTTCTCGCGCAGGGTCCCCAGCCGGGTCAGGCCCGCGCGGGCCACCGCGGGCAGGAGCGCCGGCGGGGTCCGCCGGGGATCCCCCAGCAGCACCGGCCCGCGGTCGGAGGCGACCACCACGGTTGCCGGGAGCGGCTGCAGGGCAAGGGTGGTCAGATCCAGCACCCGGCGGGCCTCGGGGTAGTCGGGGTTGAGCAGCTGGAAGCCGCGGTCGCACCGGAAGCCGTCGACCAGATCGGTCCCGACCCGGCCCCCGGCGCGGTCGGCACGCTCGAGGACCACCACGTGCAGGCCCGGCGCACACAGGCGCAGGGCGCAGGCCAGGCCGGCCAGCCCTGCACCGATGATCACGACGTCGGCTCGGGTCGGCAGGGCGGTGGGCGTGGGCATGCAGGCGACGCTACCGGTGCCCGCCACCCTGGATCACCCCTGTGGACGACGCAGACGGGGGTGCGGCGGTTCTTGGCACGCTGATCGGATGGACAGCCACCTCGCCGATGCCCCCGGACTGCCCGACGTGCCCGGGTACCGCATGCTGCGACGGCTCGGAGTGGGTGCCCACGCCCAGGTGTGGCTGGCGGAGGAGCTGGCCGGTGGGTCCCGGGTCGCCGTGAAGGTGGCCCGCGACCCGGCTGCCGGTGACGGCGACCGGCTGGCGGGTGAGGCCGGTCTGCTGGAGCGCATGCGGCACGACCACGTGGTGCGGCTGCAGGCC
>JBAPWU010000279.1:0-2062 GCA_049283855.1 Kineosporiaceae bacterium | reverse complement strand
GCTCGCCCCGGAGGTCGCCGCCGAGATGGACGCCCGGCGGCAGCGGGCCTCCGCGATCCTTCGGACCTCCGGCTGGGCGGTCACGGATGCCGGCCCCCAGGACGCCGTCCCGCCGACCTGGCACCGGGCGGTGGCCTCGGGCTCACCGGCAGCGGCGTTCACCCCCGCGGGGGCCGGCCGATGACCACGTCCCCCCACCTGCGCCTCGCCCTGGCCGGGGCGATCGCCACCCTGCTCGCGGCGCTCACCCTCAGACCCCTGTTCGCCGACCACGGCTGGGTCGCGCCGGTGCTCACGGTGACCGCGGTCACCGTGCTGACCGGGATCGCACTGCGCCAGGTCACCACCCTGTGGCCGGTGGTCGCTCTCGCCCAGGTCGCAGTGCTCACCCTGACGATCACCGCTCTGTTCACGCGGGAGGAGGCGGTCTGGGGGCTCATCCCGAGCCCGAGTTCGATCGCCCGGCTGCGCGAACTGCTGGTCCAGGGCTCGGCCACGATCGGCGAGTCGGCGCCCCCGGCGCCGGTCGGGCCCGGGATCGTGCTGCTGGCCACGCTCGGAATCGCTGTGATCGCGTTCACCGTGGACCTGATCGCCGCCTCCCTGGAGCGACCCGCGGTGGCCGGCCTTCCGCTGCTGGCCGTCTACTGCGTGCCCGCCTCGGTCCTGCCGCAGGGTGTCCCCTGGCCGTACTTCGTGCTGGCTGCGATCGGGTACCTCGGCCTGGTGGCCGTGGACTGGGTGGACCGGATCAGGGCCTGGGGCCGGATCCTCGGCAGCGGACCCGAGGGTGGGTGGGCCTCGCTCGGCGGCCCGCTCGGCGGCCCGCTCGGCGGTGGCCGCCGGGTCGCCGCGGTGTCACTGGCGGTCGCGGTGCTGCTTCCACTGATCACCCCAGGGGTCGGGGAGCAACTGCTCACCAACGGCGCCGGCGAGGGCGAGGGGCGGGGCCGCGGCAAGATCAGCGTGGTGAATCCCATCCTCACCCTGCGCCGCAATCTGTCCTCCCGGTCCAACACTCCGGTGATCACCTACACCACCACCATGTCCGCCCCGGAGCCGCTGCGGATCGCCACCGACGACACCTTCGACGGAGAGCGCTGGGCGCCGTCCACCGGGCCGATCAGCCGCAAGCAGAAGGTGCAGAAGGGATTGCCTGCCGCGCCCGGACTCGGCCGCGAGGTCCTCACCCAGAAACACCAGACCAAGATCTCCATCGGCGAGCTGAGCGAGACCTACCTTCCGCTGCCGTACCCGACGACGTCGGTGGAGATCACGGGCACCTGGCTCTACGAGAGCACGTCGCTGAACGTGGTCGGTGACGGTCAGGGGACCGAACGCACCAGCTACACCGCCTTCCACCTGCTGGTCGAGCCCACCCCCGAGCAGTTGGCCGCCGCTCCCGCGGCGCCACCCGACGTGCTGGCCACGTTCACCCGGCTCCCGGCGCGGCTCGACCCGCGGGTCCACGAGATCGCCGTGCAGGTGGCGGGCGAGGGCGCCGACTACGAGCAGGCGCTGCGCCTGCAGGACTACCTGCGGTCCACCGGAGGGTTCCGCTACGACGACAAGGCCGCCGGCGCCGGTACGGACGACAGCGGGACCGACGCGGTGCTGGCCTTCCTGGTCGCCAAGCGGGGCTACTGCGTTCAGTTCGCCTCCACGATGGCCGTGATGGCGCGCACCCTGGGCATCCCGTCACGGGTCGCGGTGGGCTTCCTGCCCGGGTCGAAGACCGAGTCGGGCGCCTACACGATCACCCTGCAGGACGCCCACGCCTGGCCCGAGCTGTACTTCGAGGGCACCGGCTGGGTGCGCTTCGAGCCGACCCCCGCCAGCCGGGCACCGGCGCTGCCCGGGTACGCCCGGACCGGTGGGGGTGAGGAAGCGCCGGCCCAGGCCACCCCGGGTGCCTCGGCTGCGTCCACCGGCTCGGTGCAGCCCGGCCCTGCGGCCTCCCGCCGCGGTGCGCCGGAGCAGTCCACCACCGCCGTGACCGACAGCACCCCGTTCTGGCAGTCGATTCCCTGGCGATGGCTCGGCGCCCTGGGCGGGCTGGCCC
>JBAPWU010000278.1:0-11576 GCA_049283855.1 Kineosporiaceae bacterium | reverse complement strand
CGGCCGCCCTGGTCGGCTCGGGGATGGCAGACGTGGTCCTGGCCGGCGGGGTGGAGAGCGCCAGCGCGGCCGGTCCCGGCCGTGCCGCATTCGCCCCGGCCGGCTTCGCCGACCCCGAGATGGGCTGCGCCGCGGAGGAGGTGGCCCGGGTCTGCGGGATCACCCGGTCCCGGCAGGACCGCTATGCCGAACGCTCCCATCGGCTCTCGCTGACCGCCCGCGACTGCGGGGCCTTCGATGCCGAACTGGTCGCGGTCGAGGGGATCGAGCGGGACGACCGACCCCGCCCGCTGACCGCCGCGGCCCTGTCCCGGTTCCCGGCCGCCTTCGTTCCCGGGGGCACCGTGACCGCGGGGAACACGTGCGGGGTCAGCGACGGTGCCGCGGCGGTCGCCGTGGTCAGCGAAGCGGTTCGGGCGCAGCGGGGCCTGCCCGGGCTGCGGGTCCTGGGCTCGGCGGTCTGCGGGGTCGATCCCGCGCTGCCCGGCCTGGGCCCGATCCCGGCCATCCGCGCCGTGCTGGAGCGGGCCGGCGTCGGCCTCGACCAGGTCGCCGTGATCGAGATCACCGAGGCCTTCGCCGCGCAACTGCTGGCCTGCACCGACGCGCTCGGTCTGGATCCGTTCGGCGCCGACGCGGAACGGATCTGCCCGCAGGGCGGGGCGATCGGCCTCGGCCACCCGTGGGCGGCCTCGGGCGCCCTGCTCGCCGTCCGGCTGTTCGCCGAGCTGGTCAGGGCCGACCGCCCCGGCCTGGGTCTGGCCGCGTGCGCCGTCGGCGGGGGCCAAGGCGTGGCCCTGCTGGTGGAGCGGGTCGGATGAGCACCTCGATCGAGCTCAGGATCGAGTCGGTGACCCATCGGATCGGTGATCGCACGGTGCTGGACGGCGTCTGCCTGCACCTGAGCGAACGCCGGATCGGTCTGATCGGGCTGAACGGGTCGGGCAAGTCGACGCTGGCCCGGCTGCTCAACGGGCTGGTGGTGCCGACCGAGGGCCGGGTCCTCGTCGACGGGTTGGACACGGCGCGGCACGCAGCCGCGGTGCGCCGCCGGGTGGGCTTCGTGTTCACCGACCCCGACGCACAGATCGTGATGCCCACCGCCGGGGAGGACGTGGCCTTCTCGCTGCGTCGCCGGGGATTCTCCCGGGCCGAGCTGCGCGCGCAGGCCGAGCGGACGCTGGAGCGGTTCGGGCTGGCGGGGCACGCCGACTCCCCCGCCCACCTGCTCTCCGGGGGCGAGAAGCAGTTGCTGGCGCTCGCCTCGGTCCTGGTCACCGAGCCGGCGCTGGTGATCTGCGACGAGCCGACCACCCTGCTCGACTTGCGCAATGCCCGACGGGTCGCCGACCTGATCGCCGGCCTGGACCCGGCGGTGCTGCTGGTGACCCACCATCTCGACCAGCTCGCCGGCTTCGACCGGGTGATCGTCATGCACGAGGGTCGGGTCGCCGCGGACGACTCCCCCGCCGCCGCGATCGCCGCCTACCGACGGCTGGCGGGCTAGCCGTGCTCGGGCTGTACGTTCCGGGCGACTCGCTGCTGCACCGCGCCCGGGCCGGCCTGAAGCTGGCCCTGCTCGCGCTCGGCCTGAGCATCATCACGCTGCTCGCCACCCCGGCGGCGGTGCTGGTGGCGCTGGCCGTCGCTGTCGCCCTGGCGGCGATCGCCCGCCTGCCACCGGCGACGGTCCTGGCCCAGGTCCGTCCGCTGGCCTGGGTGCTGGTGATCGTCGGAGCCGCCCAGGTGTGGCTCGGCGGCTGGCGGACGGCGACGGTGGTCTGCGGATCGCTGCTGGTGGCGGTGCTCGGCGCTGCCCTGGTCACGCTGACCACCCGCACCCAGGACCTGCTCGACGCCCTGGTCGGTGCCCTGCGGCCGCTGCGCCGGCTCGGGGTCGACCCGGACCGGGTCGCCCTGGTGCTCGCCCTGGTGATCCGCTCGGTGCCGGTGCTGGCCAGGATCGTCGAGGAGGTCCACCAGGCCCGGGTTGCCCGCGGTGCCCAGCGCTCGATGCGGGCGTTCGCCGTCCCGGTGGTGATCCGCACCGTGCGCTACGCCGACCGGCTCGGCGAGGCCCTGATCGCCCGCGGCGCCGACGACCCGGACGTCGACGATGCAGATGTCCCTGACGGACGGCGGCAACCCCGTGACCTCCGGCAGCGTCCACCAGGGTGAGGGCCACCGGTCGCCGTGGCTCGTGACGCAGGACCTGGGAGGCCGTGATGAGGATCCGTACCTCGCTGGTGGTCGGCGTGACTGCCGGCGCCGTGGCCCTGGCGCTGGTCGGCGCCGTGCCCGTCGTGGCATCCGGGACGCCCGGTGCCGGGACCGGGTCAGGGACAGGGACAGGGGTGGTCGCCGCGCCCACCCCGGCTCCGACGCCACCCCCGACGACCACGCCACCCACGTCGCCGCCTCCCGAGTCCGGCCCCCTGCCCGTGGACCCGCACGACGGTCCGGGGATGCCGCTGGACTTCCCGGCACAGGCACCGGCGGCGCCCGGGGCGCGGGCCGTCCCGTGGCACCTGGTCGGCTCGGGCTGGAGCGCCGTGGTCTGGCACACCCCGGTGCACACCCAGGCCGACGCCTCCGCCCCGGGCACCCTGCTCCTGGTCGGCCGGGGCGGTGAGCGGTACCCGATCACCGCCGTGCCGTTCTGGACCTCGCTCGAGGACGTCTCGCCGGACGGACGGCGCGTGGTGTTCGTCACCAACGGACACACCGCCTGGATGGGCACCCCGCGCGTGACCGTGCTCGACCTGCGGACCCGGCGGACGACGACCTTCCTCCTGAAGGGTGAGGCGTCTCAGGTCCGGTTCACCCGCCCTTCGGGTGACTCCCTGCTGATCGCCCGGGCCGCGACGGCGTTCGTCGTCGAGCGCCGGAGCCTGTCCGGCCGGTTGCTGCGCAGCTACGGCCAGGCGCCGTTCCCCGCCGCCAGCGTCCTGCTGCCGACCAGGAACGGGACCTACCTCCTGGTCAGGCACGCGCGGGGGATCGCGGTGCGCAGCCTCGCCACCGGCCGGATGATCCGGCTGCTGAAGGCCCCGGCCGGCCAGACCTGCCAGCCCCAGCGCTGGTGGAACGCGACCACCGCCACGGTGATCTGCACCGATGCCGCCGGCGTCTACCGGGTGTGGCTGTACCCGCTCTCGGGCGCCAGGCCGATACGGCTCACCGCCGGGGCCATCGCCGGGGCGGCGCAGGGGTTCGATGACGGTTGGCGGGCCGGCCGGGGCGCACTGGTGCAGTCGATGTCGATGATCATGACGCCCGAGCTGTTCCGGCGGGACGCCAGGGGCCGGATCACCCCGGTGCGCTGGCCCTCCACGGTGGTGCCGGCGGGTCCCCGGATACGGGTCCATGCCGTGGTGGCCGGGTGGGTCTATCTCGGGGTGGCCACCGGTGGTGAGGGGTTCGGGATCGATGCGGAGCGCGCGCGCTCGCTGATCCGCATCGACCCGATCACCGGGAGGGCGCGCACCCTGGCCGGGCCTGGCGCCAACGGTGGGGCCGTGACCGCCGTGGCGGTGATCGACCCCCTGGCCTGATCACGCAGGACGGTCCGCGAGCAGCCATGCCGGTTCCCGGCCGCGCGGTCAGGGGAGGTGGATGTGGACCGTGGTGAGCAGGCCGGGCAGGGCCCTGACCAGGGTGCGGTCCGGGTCGCCCACGGCCAGGTGCGGGCCACGGGGCAGGGTTGCGAGCGCGCGCAGCCTCGGGTCGGCGAGCACCCGCTCGATCAGGGGCTTGTCGCCCCCGGTCGCCACCCAGACCGACGTCCCCGCGGGGACGTGCCCGAGCACCGGCAGCAGCACCCGCGCGGCCACCTCGGCGGCCGAACCGGCCAGCTCACCGGTCTGCTTCTCCCGGCGCCGGGCGAAGCGCTGCTGGGACCAGCCGCCGGCCGCCGTCCGCCCCTGCACGTACCGCGACCCGATCTTGGACGCGGTGACCTCGCCGCCCTCGACCACCGCGCACGCGTAGCCGCCCCGGCGCACGATCAGCACCGCGGTCCGTCGCGGCGCGACGAGGTGCGCCGCCGCGTCGTCCACGCCGGACCCGGCCCACGGCAGATAGGGAAGCACGACGTCGGCGCTCTCGCCGTCCGCCGCCCGCACCGTGAAACCGGTCGCGGTGGAGGCGGACTCATACGCCCCGTGCCGTTCACCGAACCCGGCCACCCAGCGGGTCAGCCGGGCTGCGTCGACGGTGACCGTCCGCGGCACCCCGCGGGCTCAGACGTTGAAGCCGAGGGCCCGCAGCTGCTCCCGGCCGTCATCGGTGATCTTGTCGGGACCCCACGGGGGCATCCAGACCCAGTTGATCCGCATGCTCTGCACCAGGCCCTCCAGAGCCTGGTGCGCCTGGTCCTCGATCACGTCGGTGAGCGGGCAGGCGGCCGAGGTGAGGGTCATGTCGATCACGGCCTGGTTGTGCTGATCGACACTCACCCCGTAGACGAGGCCGAGATCGACGACGTTGATCCCCAGTTCGGGGTCGACGACATCGCGCAGCGCCTCCTCGACATCGGCGACGTCGGCCGGGGTGTTGGTCGCAGCCTGGCTCATGGGTTCTCCTCCGTGGATGCTGCGCGGGCCGACATGACCGCCGCCTCGAAGGCGGTCCACCCGAGCATCGCGCACTTGACCCGGTTGGCGTGTCGGCCTACTCCGTGGAAGGCGATCCCGTCGCCCAGCACGTCCTCGTCGGGCTCGACCTGCCCGCGCGAGCGCACCATCTCGCGGAACGCCTCGACGACCTTCTCCGCCTCGGTGAGGGAGGCGCCGACCACCAGGTCGTGCAGCACCGACGTGGAGGCCTGGCTGATCGAGCAGCCGTTGCCGACCCAGGACACGTCCTCGACCTGCGGTGTCCCGGTCTCGACCCCCGCCAGCGCCACGCGAAGGGTGACCTCGTCGCCGCACAGCGGGTTGTACTGCTCGCTCTGCCCGATCACGGCCGGGCGGAGGGCATCGCGCAGGCCGTAGCCGTGCTTCTCCTTGTAGTGATCGAGGATCACCTGCTGGTAGAGCTGGTCCAGGGCGTTCATCGGTCCACCCCGAAGTAGCCCCGGACGCCGGCCAGCGACCTCACGAACCGGGCGACCTCCTCGGCCGTGGTGTAGAGGTACACGCTCGCCCGGGTGCTCGCGGTCGCCCCGTAGCGCCGGTGCACCGGCTGGGCGCAGTGGTGGCCCACCCGCACCGCGATCCCCTGATGGTCCAGGAACTGACCGACATCGTGCGGGTGCACACCGTCCACCACCACGCTGACCGCCCCGGAGCGATCGACCGCGGTGGTCGGCCCGAGCACACGGACGCCGTCGACCTCGGCGACGCCGGCGAGCAGTAGTTCGGTGAGCCCGTGCTCGTGCGCGGCGATCCGGTCCAGGCCCACCGCGTCCAGGTAGCGGACGGCGGCATGCCAGGCCACGGCCTGGCTCACCGGCGGGGTGCCCGCCTCGAAGCGCTGCGGCGGGTCCCGGAAGGTCGTCGTCTCCATGGTCACCCGCTCGACCATCGATCCGCCGGTCAGGAACGGCGGGAGGTCGGCGAGGACCTCGCGCCGCCCGGCCAGGGCCCCGACCCCGGTCGGGCCGAGCATCTTGTGCGCCGAGAACACGGCCAGGTCGACCCCGAGCGCGGCCAGGTCGACCCGCTGGTGCGGCACCGACTGGCACGCGTCGAGCACGGTCAGCGCCCCGACCGCCCGGGCCCGGGCCACCAGCTCGGCCACCGGGTTCACCGTGCCGAGCACGTTGGAGACGTGGGTGAGCGCGAACACCCGGGTGCGTTCGGTCAGCAGATCGTCGAGCCGGGACAGGTCCAGCCGGCCGTCCTCGGTCAGGCCGATCCAGCGCAGCCGCGCCCCGGAGCGGGCACAGGCCTGCTGCCAGGGCACCAGGTTGGCGTGGTGCTCCATCTCGGTGATCAGCACCTCGTCCCCGGGACGCAGGGCCAGGGGCCCGGTCCCCGTGGACACCCCGTAGGCGACCAGGTTGAGCCCCTCGGTCGCGTTGCGGGTCCAGACCAGCTCGTCCTCGGCCCGCCCGACGAAGGCCGCCACGGCGGCGCGTGCGTCCTCGAACGCCACCGTCGCCTCCTCGGCGACGGTGTGCGCACCGCGGTGGACGGCGCCGTTGGACAGCTCGAGGAAGTCCCGCTCGGCGTCCAGCACCGCCCGCGGCCGCTGGGTCGTCGCCCCGGAGTCGAGGTAGGCCAGGGGATGCCCACCGACGGTGCGGGCCAGCAGGGGGAAGTCGGCCCGCAGCCGGGTCAGCTCCTCGGCGCCGATCTCTTGGGCGAGCACGGTCACGACGCCGCCGCTCCACCCACCGCCGGGGTGAACCGGTCGTAGCCCTCGGCCTCGAGCTGGTCGGCGAGCTCCGGGCCGCCTTCCTCGGCGATCCGCCCGTCGACGAAGACGTGCACGAACTCGGGCCGGATGTAGGACAGGATCCGGGTGTAGTGGGTGATCAGCAGCACGCCCAGGCCGTCGGTCTCGCGGGCCCGGTTCACGCCCTCGGAGACGATCCGGAGGGCATCGACGTCCAGACCGGAGTCGGTCTCGTCCAGGATCGCGATCTTCGGCTTCAGCAGCTCCAGCTGCAGGATCTCGTGCCGCTTCTTCTCCCCGCCGGAGAAGCCCTCGTTCACGTTCCGCTCGGCGAAGACCGGGTCGATCCGCAGCGCCTCCATCGCCCCGCGCACGTCCTTGATCCAGTGCCGCAGGTTCGGGGCCTTGCCGTCGATCGCGGTCTTGGCCGTGCGCAGGAAGTTCGACACCGTGATCCCGGGGACCTCGACCGGGTACTGCATGGCCAGGAACAACCCGGCGCGGGCCCGCTCGTCGACGGTCATGGCCAGCACGTCCTCGCCGTCCAGGGTGACGGTGCCGGAGGTGACGGTGTACTTCGGGTGCCCGGCCACCGAGTAGGCCAGCGTGGACTTGCCGGACCCGTTGGGGCCCATGATCGCGTGGGTCTCCCCCGACCGGACGGTCAGGTCGACCCCCCGAAGGATCTCCTTGGCGCCGGCATCGGTCTCGACGCTGACGTGCAGGTCACGGATTTCCAGAGTGGACACTTAGACTTCCTCCAGGTCGACCAGCACCATGCCGGCGTCGATCGTGACGGGGTACACCGGAACCGGCCGGATCGCCGGTAGGGCAAGGGGTTTGCCGGTACGCAGGTCGAACCGCGATCCGTGCAGCCAGCACTCGATCGCGCAGTCCTCGACCTCACCCTCGGCCAGGGAGACCTCGGCGTGGCTGCAGGTGTCGCCGAGGGCGTACACCTCCCCGTGCTCGTCGCGGACGATGGCCACCGGGACCCCGTCCAGGACCACCCGGACGGCGCCGACGGCCGGCAGCGCATCCAGCGACAGCGCGGGACGGACGCTCACGCGTTCACCGCCGACAGCTCAGCCTCGATCGCCTCGCCCAGCCGCTCGGCCAGGGCGGGAACGCCGATCTGCTGCAGGAGCTCGACGAAGAAGGCCCGGACCACCATGCGGCGGGCCTCGTCCTCGGGGATGCCGCGGGTCTGCAGGTAGAACAGCTGCTCGTCGTCGAACCGGCCGGTGGCACTGGCGTGGCCGGCGCCGACGATCTCGCCGGTCTCGATCTCCAGGTTCGGCACCGAGTCGGCCCGGGCGCCCTCGGTGAGCAGCAGGTTCCGGTTCAGCTCGTAGGTGTCGGTGCCGCTCGCCTCGGCCAGGATCAGGACGTCCCCGATCCACACGGTGTGGGCGTCCCGGCCCTGCAGCGCCCCCTTGTAGACCACGTTGCTGCGACAGTTCGGCGCCCCGTGCTCGACGAACAGCCGGTGCTCGAGGTGCTGGCCGGCGTCGGCGAAGTACAGCCCGAGCAGCTCGACCTCCGCGCCGGGGCCGGTGAACCGCGCGGACGGCGCGATCCGGACCACGTCGCCGCCGAGGTTGACCACCACGTGCTTCAGCCGGGCGTCCCGTCCGAGGCGCAGGTGGTGGGAGCTGAGATGCACGGCGTCGTCCGCCCACTCCTGCACGCTCACCACGGTGAGCGTGGCGCCGTCCGCCACATCGATCTCGACGTTGTCGGCGAACGTGGCGCTGCCGCGGAAGTCGACCACGATCACCGCCGAGCTGTGCGGCTCGGCGACGAACAGGGCGTGCCCGTACTCGAGGCCGCCGCCGCCGGTCACGGTGACCTGCACCGGGGTGGTGACCACCTGCCCGGCGGGCACCGTGATCACGAGCGCGCGCTCGAAACTCGACCAGGCCTGGGCCGCCACCCGGTCCTCGGGGGTCCCGGCCCGACCGAGCCGGGGATCGCCGCGTCCGACGGTCTCGACGGTGACCGGCGCGGGCGCCTCGACTGCGACCTCGACCGGCGGACCGGAGGCCACCGCCCCGGCGTGCAACTCGTGCAGCCGGTCCATCGGGGTGAAGCGCCACTCCTCCTCCCGCCCGGAGGGGACCGGGAAGTCGGAGACGAGGAAGCTGGCCGCGCGTTCGGCCCGGGACTGCACCGGGGGCGGTGCGAGTGCGGTGGCTGTCATCAGCCGACGGCCCCTTCCATCTGCAGCTCGATCAATCGGTTGAGTTCGAGGGCGTACTCCATCGGCAGCTCGCGGGCGATCGGCTCGACGAAGCCACGCACGATCATCGCCATCGCCTCCTCCTCGCTCAGGCCCCGCGACATCAGGTAGAACAGCTGGTCGTCGCTGACCTTGGAGACCGTGGCCTCGTGGCCCATCCGCACGTCGTCCTCGCGGACGTCGACGTAGGGGTAGGTGTCGGAGCGGCTGATCGTGTCGACCAGCAGCGCGTCGCAGCGCACCGTGGACGCCGAGTGGTGCGAGCCCTCCAGCACCTGGACCAGGCCCCGGTAGGAGGTGCGGCCCCCGCCGCGGGCCACCGACTTGGAGATGATCGAGGACGACGTGTGCGGCGCGGCGTGCACCATCTTGGCGCCGGCGTCCTGGTGCTGGCCCTCACCGGCGAAGGCGATCGACAGGGTCTCCCCCGTGGCGTGCTCGCCCATCAGGTAGATCGCCGGGTACTTCATGGTCACCTTCGAGCCGATGTTGCCGTCGACCCACTCCATGGTCGCGCCCTGCTGGGCGACGGCCCGCTTGGTGACCAGGTTGTAGACGTTGTTCGACCAGTTCTGGATGGTCGTGTACCGGACCCGGGCGTCCTTCTTGACGATGATCTCCACGACGGCGGAGTGCAGCGAGTCCGACTTGTAGATCGGCGCGGTGCAGCCCTCGACGTAGTGCACGTAGGAGCCCTCGTCGGCGATGATCAGGGTCCGCTCGAACTGGCCCATGTTCTCGGTGTTGATCCGGAAGTAGGCCTGCAGCGGGATGTCGACCTGCACGCCCTTGGGCACGTAGATGAACGAGCCGCCGGACCAGACCGCCGTGTTCAGGGACGCGAACTTGTTGTCCCCGACCGGGATCACCGTCGCGAAGTACTCCCGGAACAGGTCCTCGTACTCGCGCAGGCCGGTGTCGGTGTCGACGAAGATGACGCCCTTCTCCTCCAGGTCCTCCCGGATCTGGTGGTACACGACCTCGGAGTTGTGAACGATCAGGCCTTCGGCCACGAAGTTGTGCGGACCGTCGACCTCGATGTCGAACACCGGCTCGACCTCGAACGGTGTGATCGCGCTGATCCGTTCGAATCCCAGGTGCTCGGTGCAGTGGGTGCGGAACGTGGTCCCCCGTGCGGTGATACTGGAG
Organism: Kineosporiaceae bacterium; assembly: GCA_049283855.1. Lineage (GTDB taxonomy): Bacteria > Actinomycetota > Actinomycetes > Actinomycetales > Kineosporiaceae > JADJPO01. The sequence goes on along the minus strand of JBAPWU010000278.1, from coordinate 1,843 downwards.
TGATGATAGGCCCGCCGTCCGAAACGGCTGGTACGACGTGGGTTGCGGCAATCGAGACGCTCGAAGTCCCCGGTGATGTGCAACCGGAAACCATGCACGAGACGCTCCGGCTCATGCGGGTGTGGTGAGGCGAACTCGTAGGGTCCGGCCACCCGCAGCCCGCAGGTGAGTGCGAGCGAGGCTCCCTGGTCCAGCAGCGACGACTGCCCGCTGGTGAGCATCACCGAGCCGGAGCGGGCCGGGCCGACGTAGCCGTCCGCGTCGACCCATCCACCCAGGAAGGCGAGCCGCTGGTCCTCGGGCAGTCCGTGGACCCACTCCGGCATGTTCTTGGTCAAGGACGTGCCTGCGAAGCCCTTGTCCCACAACCACTCGACCAGGGCTTTGGAGTTCACGACGACGCGCACGTCGTCCGCTTCGATCACCCTCAGTCCGAACTGCTCGCGGATCACCCGGGCGATCTCGTCCCGCACCTCGCGGTCGTCGGCCACGACCGCGAACTGCACCCGGTGGGTGCGGCCGGCGCTCTGGGTGTTGCCGTCGCCGAGGAAGAACCCGAGGAGCCACATCAGATCGGCCGAACTTTCGGCCGGCCCGAATCCGCCCCCGTTGCGGAAGGTCATCGGCGCACCGAACTCCGGCAGGCCACGCGGCACAGCCACCAGGTCGCCCACGGCCAGTTCGCCCAGGGTCTTCCACACCCTCCGGTAGCGCGCGCGGACCCGCCCCTCACGCCGGGCGTCCTCGAGCACCAGGAACGGGTGGTTGTCCGTGGCCCGGATCGTGCGGGTGCCGACGCGCACCTCGTACGTCTGGCGCACATCGGTCTGAGCCGCTGCCCGGACCGGCGCAACGATCAGCCGACCGGAGGACTCGTCCAGGGCGAAGACCCGGTCGCCGGGCTCGATCTCCTTGATGGCGACCAGCCCCCGCCCCGCCGTCCACACCCGGGTGTCTGCGCTGAGGCATTCGTACTGGGCTGCCACTCCACCGATCAGGCGCTGCTTCTCCGCCTCGGGAATGCCCAGCCGGTCGTAGGTGCGCTTGATGTCGTCGGGCAACTCGTCCCAGGTGGTGGCCTGCTTCTCGGTGGAGCGCACGAAGTACTTGATGTTGTCGAAGTCGATCCCGGTCAGATCGCTCCCCCAGGTCGGCATCGGCTTCTTGCCGAACAGCCGCAGGCCCTTCAACCGCAGGTCGAGCATCCACTGCGGCTCACTCTTCAACGCCGAGATGTTGCGCACGACGTCCTCGTTCAGGCCTCGCCGGGCGGTGGCACCGGCGGCGTCAGAGTCGGACCAGCCGAACTCGTAGTGCCCGATGCCCTCAAGCTTGCCTTCGAGCTGGTTGTCGAGCTCTGGCTGCATGGCGCTGCTCATCGGGTCTGCCTCTCGGTGGACGGAACATAGGTGGTGCAGACGTGCTCACCGTGCGCCAGAGTGGCCAGGCGCTGGACGTGGACGCCGAGCAGCCGGGAGAACGCGTCGGTCTCGGCCTCGCACAGCTCGGGGAAGGCGCGGGCGACATCCTGCACCGGGCAGTGCCCCTGGCACAGCTGGACGCCGACCGGGGATCCGTCGGTCGCCGACGGCACGGTCCGGGTGGTGGCGGCGAAGCCGTCACGGGACAGGCCCTCGGCCAGCGCGGCGGCCCGCTCGATCGAGCCGGGCCCCGCCGCCTCGATCGCGTCGCGGTGGCGCTGCTCGAGATCGGCCACCCGACGGTCGGCGAACCGGCGGACCGCCTTCGGGCCGGCGACGTCGGCCAGGAACGCCAGGGCCGAGGCCGCCAGGTCGTCGTAGCCGCTGCTCATCGCGGCGTGCCCGGCGTCGGTGAGCACGAA
>JBAPWU010000277.1:0-4185 GCA_049283855.1 Kineosporiaceae bacterium | reverse complement strand
TCCCGGCGGTCGGTGGCCCCGGTTCCGGGGAGGTGGGGCCGACCCGCTCCTGACCTCCGGTGGACGGGCGAGGGTCAGGAGCGGGCGGGTGGGTCAGCAGCTCGACTTGTAGATGTACTTCGCCACGTCGGGCTGGGTCATGTTGTCCTTGGTGACCACCAGCGACTCGGTCTCGATCTTCGCGGTCACCGACCCGCCGGACAGCGACGCCAGGGCCTGCTTGACGCCCTCGGAGCCGATGTCGAAGGGCTTCTGGGCGACCAGGGCCTGCACGTCACCGGCCTGGAGCTGCTTGATCTGGTCCGGGCCGGCGTCGAAACCGACGACCTTGACCGTGCCGGACTTGCCGGCCTGCTTCACGCCGGTCGCCACACCCTGTGCGGTGAACAGGTTGGAGGCGAACACCCCGGCGAGGTCGGGGTCCTTGGCCAGCGAGGCCGAGACAATCGACGCAGCCTTGGACGCCTCGTTGTTCGAGTACTGGGTGTTCGAGACCAGGACGTAGCCGAGCTCAGCCGCCTTCTTCCTGAATCCGGTGTCGCGGGCGTCGGTGCTCGAGATGCCTGGGTTCACGGAGATGTTGAGCACCTTGGCACCCTTCGGAACCCCGAGGGTCTGAAGAGCCTCGGCGGCCTTCTCACCACCGAGCTCGTTGTTCGTGGCGATCCGGGAGACACCGATCGTGGGGTCGTCCACCACGGTGTCGACCAGCACGACCTTGGTGCCGGCGTCCTGGATCCGCTTCAGCGGCCCGGCAGAGGCCTTGACGTCGTTCGGGGCGACCAGCAGGGCGTCGGGCTTGGCCGAGGAGACGGCGTCCAGCATCGGGTTCTGCAGGGTGGCGTCGAACTTGTCCGGTCCCTGGACGTCCAGGGAGGCGCCCGCCGCGGTCGCCGCTTCCTTGGCGCCGCACTCCATCGAGACGTAGAACGGGTCGCCCTTCACGCCGACCATGAGGGTGATCTTCTTCGCGCCTCCGCCGCCCGCGGCTGCGGACGAGGCGCCCGCGGCGGCCGAGGAGGCGGTCGCGGTGGTGTCGCTCGACGAGCCGCACGAGGTCAACGCGAGCGCGCCGATCGCCAACACCGACGCGCCGATGAGCCGGTTGGTCTTCACTGGTACTCCTTCACTGGGTTGGTTACTTCCGGGGAGCGGGCGCTCAGCGCCGGTTCTGGGATCGGCGTCGCAGCTGGTCGACCCAGACGGCGAGGATCAGGACCACGCCGACGGCGACCATCTGCCAGTACGGGTTGACGCCGATGATGATGAAGCCGTTCTGCAGCACGGCCGGGATCCAGACCCCGATCAGGGTGCCCAGGATCGTGGCCACGCCGCCGAACAGACTGGTTCCACCCAGGGCGACCGCGGTGATGGCCTGGAGGTTGTCGGTGGTGTGCCCGCCGACCGAGGTGGTGGAGAAGTAGGCCAGGGAGAGGAACCCCGCGAACCCGTTGGCCATGCCACCCACGATGTAGACCTTGAGCAGGTGCCGTTCCACTTTCAGGCCGACCCGGCGGGCGGCCTCCTCGCTGGAACCGATCGCCAGGGTGTGCCGGCCGAACACCGAGTAGTGCAGTCCGATGTAGCCGATCACCACCACCAGGAGGGCGATCACCACCAGGTTGGTCACTCCGGGGATGACGTGCCCGTTCGCCACCGGGTTCAGCGCGTAGGTGGCCACGTTGACACCCTTGCGCAGCAGCAGGGCCACGCCCAGCCCGGCACCGAGCGTGCCCAGCGTGGCGAGCATCGGAGGGATCCGCATGTAGCCGACCAGGACGCCGTTGATCGCCCCGATCAGGAGCCCACCGGCCAGGGCCGCCGCGAGAGCCGCCAGGATGTAGGTGGCCTTCGTGTCCTCGGACGGGACGTCGATCGCGGTGCCGCCGCCGGGGACCGAGATCTTCGACAGCATCTGGGCCGCGAAAACCTCGCCCAGGATGATCCCGCTGGGGATGGACAGGTCGATGCCCGCGGTGGCGATCACGAACGTGGTGCCGATGCTGACCACGGTCAGGATCGACACGTTCTGGGCCAGCAGGGTCAGGTTCGACGTCGTGCCGAACTTGCCCGGGGCCAGGATCGAGAACGCCGCGATCAGCACCAGCAGGAACAGCAAGGTGATCAGGATCGGGGTGGTGGCCAGCGTGCGCCACCGGGATGGGCGTGCTTCGGCCACCGCCTCGGCATCCGCCGCGACCTCCTGCTCGAGAAGCCGTTCGGTGTGATCAGTCATGGCTGGCCACCTCGCTCGCCTCGTTGCTGTAGGCGCCGGAGATCGCAGCGATCAATCGCTCCACCTCGGCCTCGCCGCGCCGGAACCGGGCCACCCGGGCGCCCAGGCGCATCACCTCGATCCGGTCGGCGACCTCGAGCACCTGGGGCAGGTTGTGCGAGATGAACACCACGGCCAGCCCCCGCTCGCGCACGCTGTGGATCAGCTCCAGCACCTTGGCGGTCTGGATCACACCCAGCGCTGCAGTGGGCTCATCCATGATGATCACGTGTTCGGCCCACATCGCGGCCCGGGCGATCGCCACCGACTGGCGCTGCCCGCCGGAGAAGGAGGCCACCGGCACCCGCAGGTCCTGAACCATGCCCACGCCGAGTTCGGCGAACCGCTCCGCGGTGAGCCGGCGCATCTGCGGCTGGTCGTGCAGCACCTTGAACCGGCGCAGCTCGCGGCCGAGGAACACGTTCGCCGCGGCGTCCAGGTCGGGTGCCAGGGCGAGGTCCTGGTAGACGGTCTCGATGCCGAGCTTCGAGGCCGCCTGCGGGCTGGCGATCTGCACCTCGTTGCCGTCGACCAGCACCGTGCCCTCGTCGGGCGGGTAGACCCCCGAGAGCACCTTGATCAGGGTCGACTTGCCGGCCCCGTTGTCGCCGACCAGCGCGGTGACCTCGCCGGGGAACGCCTCGAAGGAGACCCCGCGCAGGGCGCGCACCGTGCCGAAGGACTTGACGATGTGGCGTGCCTCGAGCGCCGGAATCCGCGGCGCCTCCACGGTCATGCCGTCGCCTCCTGCCAGCCCCGGCCGTGGTCGGCGAGCAGGTCGGTCAGGCCGCGCAGGCGGGGGACGGCCACCTCGGCCAGCCAGGCACGCCGCTCCTCACCGACCATCGTCACGGCCTCGCCCCAGATCGCGCGGCCGGCGATGAAGCCGCTGGCCCCGTTGTCCAGGGCGATGATGGTGCGTTCCACGAACTGTTCGTAGGCCACTCCGGCCGACAGCAGCGCCCACGGCATCGAGCCGAGGTTCGTGCTGACCGTGGCGCAGGCCGCGGCGTCACCGGGCCACTCCAGCTTGAGCAGGTCCATGCCGACCGCGGCCAGCCGGGTGGCCGAGCGGACGACGGCTGCCTCCTTCTCGCCCTGGCTCACGGTGACCCCGGGGGCGAAGGAGACCAGGGGCTCGATCACGCTCGGGATGCCGGCGGCGGAGCAGTCGGCCACGATCCCGGCGATGACGTCGAGGGCGATCTGGGCCAGATCGACGCCGTCGTCGGAGACCGGGCGGTCGGGGTTCCAGTAGAGGAGGAACTTCATCGCGTCGCCGGTGTTGGCCTTGACCCAGGCCGCGTCGCGGCGGGGGTCGGTGGTGGTCAGGTACTCCCCGCCCACCTTCTCCTTCTCGGCCGGCTCGGCGGCGATCAGCAGGCCCACGCCGTCGGCCAGGGCGCCCGCCGCGCGCACCGGGCCCACGCCGTACTCGACGTCGGTGAGCACGCCTGAGGACAACGGCGAGAGCGCTCCGATGACGTCGACCTTGAAGCCGCGCATGTCGTCGTCGCCGGCCGGCCGGTCGGCCGCGGTGAGCATCCGGCGCAAGGTGGCGCGCTGGTCCATGGCCAGCACGGCGAACCTGCCGCGGGAGTCGGCGATGACGTCGAGGGTGGTTCCGGTCATGGGAGTGCCTCTCTGGTCGGGGTGGAATCCGGCCACGGCGGGCCGTCGAGCGTCTCGGGCGGGGGCAGCAGTCCGGCGGCGACGCCGGCCAGGTAGGCGGCGCCGGCGGCGCCGGCCTCGGCGATCGAGGTGATGACCAGCCCGGGAAGCTGGCGGCGCTTGGCGGCCAGCACCACCGGGTCGTTGAACCAGCCCCCGGCGGCCAGCACCGCGGTGTGCTCACCGACGGCCGTCCGCACGTGATCGATCGCCGGCTGCGCCTCGGCGACCAGCGTGCC
>JBAPWU010000276.1:0-16025 GCA_049283855.1 Kineosporiaceae bacterium | reverse complement strand
CCCCCGGCACTGGCCGCCCGGGCGGATCCTGAGGCTGGGCCGGGCGGGCGAGCTGATCGAGGCCCAGGTGGCGCAGCTCGACCTCGACCAGGGGCGCCCGGCCGGGCCCGGTCCCACCCCGCTGCGGCTGGCGCCGCTGCCCGATCACGTCGAGCTGGCCCCGCTCCTGCCCGCGGCACGCCGCGGGATCGCGCTGATCGGGGTCGGCGGCGACGAGGCCCAGCCCGAGGGGCTGCCGTCGGACGACGGTCCGGGCGCCCTGGTGTGCGGCCCGCCGGGTTCGGGGCGATCCACCGCTCTTCTCACCCTGGCCGCCTCCCTGAGCCACGACGGGCGGTCGGTGCTGCTCGTCGCCCCGGGCCACGTCGGGCAGGTCCCCGGGCCGGGCGTCGTCCTGCGCACCGGCTGGGACGGCCCCCTGCCGCTGGAGCATGACGCGGTGCTCCTGCTCGACACGGGCTGGGCGAGTGTCCCGGGGCTCCAGGAGTGCGCCGTCCGTCACCTCGCCGCCGGCGGAACCGCGCTGCGGGTGGTCGCCGCGGCGACCGCGGCCGAGGTCGCCGTGGCCTTCCGTGGCCTGCTCGCCGACCTGCGGGGGCTCCGCACCGGGCTGCTGCTCGGTTCCCGCTCGGCCGCGGACGGCGACGCCCTGGGGGTGCGTGCGCCCCCCTCGGCGGGCCTGCCTCCGGGGCGCGGACTCCTGGTCAGCCGGGGGCGCGCGAGGCCGGTCCAGGTCGCCCGCGATCCGCGGTGGTCCCCCTGATTGGCTGTTCTGGCCGTCCGTGAGCGACAATGCACTCTCGGTGTAACGCTCTGCGCACACCCTACGATCACCCGATCGGAGGACGGCGCAGCGGTACGAACGGGGAAGGGCTGATCGATGACGACGATGGCCACTCACGGGGGGACCACGACGTTGACCGACACTGTGGATCTACGGGTACCGGCCGACCCGGCGTACCTGGCCGTGATCCGCACCGCTACGGCCGGGCTGGCCGCGCGGCTCAACCTGACCCTCGACGAGATCGAGGACATGCGGATCGCCGTCGACGAGGCCTGCGTGCTGCTGCTCTCCGATCACCCCGAGCCGGGTGACGGCCTGCACGCCGCGTTCACGATCACCTCAACAGCTCTCGACGTGCAGGTGACCGGGCCCGCGCGGGTGCTCCCCGAAGGCGGCAACTTCGCCTGGTCCGTCCTGGAGGCGCTGGTCGGGCGGGTGGAGACCGGGACCACGCCGACCGGAAGCTGGATCCGGCTGACGCACATCGGCGGCCGAAGGGCCTAGTCGTGAACAGCGGTAGCAGCCCCGTAGCGGGCGTTGCGCCGTCGGCCACCTCGGGGGTCGAGTCGGAGGCCCAGCTGCTCAGGCTGGTGGGGATGCCCCTCGACCACGCCGAGAGACCCGCACTGCGCCGCGCGGTGGTCGAGTCGCACCTGCCGCTCGTGCATCACCTGGCCCGCCGTTTCCGTGGCCGCGGCGAGCCCTACGACGATCTGGTCCAGGTCGGCACCATCGGCCTGCTGAACGCCGTGGACCGCTTCGACCCCGACCGCGGCGGCTTCACCGCCTTCGCCGTGCCGACCATCCTGGGTGAGATCCGGCGGCACTTCCGGGACCGCGGATGGGCGCTCAGAGTCCCTCGCCGGCTGCAGGACCTCGCCCGCCGCGTGGCCGTCGCCCGCGAGGAGCTGACCCACCGGCTGGGCCGCTCGCCCACGGTGGAGGAGATCGCCGGCCACCTGGACGCCGAGCCCGAGCTGGTGCTGGAGGCGCTGGACATGGCCGGCGCCTACGCCACCGTCTCGCTGCCCACGTCGCCGGAGGGGACGCTCATCGACCTGACCTTCGTCGAGGCGGACTACGAGGCCGTCGAGAACCGTGCCACCCTCCAGCCGCTCCTGGCCGGCCTGCCGGCGCGTGAGCGGCGGATCCTGGCGCTGAGGTTCGTGCGCAACATGTCCCAGGCACAGATCGCCGCCGAGGTCGGCCTGTCCCAGATGCACGTCTCGCGGTTGCTGAACCGCAGCCTGGCCACCATGCGCGAGCGCCTGAGCGAGGACGCCTGAGCGAGGGCACCTGAGGCCGGGCGCAGTCGGCCGCCGGGCCGAGTCTGACTGGCGGGCTCAGTCCGCCGGGCGCATCCGCATGACTCCGACCGAGGCCAGCAGGCAGAGCAGGAGCAGGCCGACCCCGACCGGCCAGCGGGTACTCAGCGCAGGCGCGGCGACGGAGGCCTGCAGGACCTGCCAGACCAGGACCGGGGAGCGGGCCCAGCGCCGTCCGGCAGCGAGTGCCCGGGCGAGCACCACCAGGGCGACCGCCAGAGCCGCGCAGAAGACGGCCATCACCACGGCGGCGAGCCGCTCGGTGGCCGGCGCGATCACGCTCTCCACCCCGAGGTAGACCCCGTACCCGCCGACCAGCGCGGCCTCACTCAGAACGGCGAGAGCCGCGAGCCGGCCCATCGGCGCCCTGCTGCCGGGCGTGAGATCCTGACGTGCAGCAGACATGCGGTCAGCATGCCACCCGCCGGAGCCCATTTCGCGGTCGCGTAGACGCACACTCGGTAATACCCCCACTACCGACGGATGACCCCAAACCACCCAGATCGGAAGGGTCGACCACGGAGAGTGACGGCCAGGGTGACTTGATCGTCACTCGGCGTGCGATTGACCAATCGTCCGAACAGATGATGCAAGCGTGACCAGCGACTATTACTGTTCGTAGGGAAGCGAACACAGGTGACCTTGGGTAACAGATAACGGTTTCATAGGGTTCTGTTGAGGGGCGAATCCCTTGTGAAACCGGGCACAAGAATGTGAAGCTAGGCGTTATCGAAACCAGGGGCAGTAACACTGGCCCTCTGGAATCATCACATCCCTCAGCCGATCGACGCGACATCGTCGTTCCGGCTCTCGATCAGACCACGGTCATCGAACGACCCACGACAGCCCCCGCTGGGGGGCGGAGGAGAGAACCACCTCATGGACTGGCGCCATCGCGCAGCGTGCCTCGATGAGGACCCCGAGCTGTTCTTCCCGATCGGGAACACGGGTCCCGCATTGCTGCAGATCGACGAGGCGAAGGCGGTGTGCCGACGCTGCGACGTGCTCGACACCTGCCTGCGCTGGGCCCTCGACACGGGCCAGGACGCCGGGGTGTGGGGCGGTCTGTCCGAGGACGAGCGCCGTGCACTCAAGCGGCGCAACGCTCGGGCTCGCCGCGCGGGTTGAACCGCGCTTCCCGACCCCACCGCTCGGCACTGCAGGTAACCACGTTCGACCACGACACCCGTCGCCCCGGGCCCTGCCGCACGGCAGTCACCCGGGGCGACTGCTGTTCCGGTCGGATCCGTTCCGACCGGAACCGTTCCGGCCGGCGCCGGAGCCGCTGCGCCCGCGCAGCGTGACGTCGACCACTACCTCGGTGCCACCCGTCTGCGGACTGTGCCAGGTGATCCTGCCCTGCATGTCCCCGCCGACCAGGGCCTGCACGATCTGGGTCCCCAGGCCGTCGCGACCCGGCAAGAACCCTTCGGGCAACCCGCAGCCGTCGTCACGAACCACGGTGCGCAGGGCCGTCCCCTCGCGAAGTGCCGTGATCGTCACCACACCGCCCTGGGCGGCCAGGCCGTGCTCGACCGCATTCGTCACCAGTTCGGTCAGCACCAGGGCCAGAGGGGTGGCACTCACGGCGTCCAGTTCCCCGAAGGCGCCCTCACGGTGCACCTCGATCCCGGTCCGGGTGCCGGCCAGCTCGACGGCGAGCGCAATGGTCCGATCCACCACCTGGTCGAAGTCGACCGTCTGACCCAGGCCGGTGGAGAGGGTCTCGTGCACCATGGCGATGGTCGCCACCCGGCGCATCGCCTCGGTCAGCGCCGCCCTGCCGTCCTCGGAGGTGATCCGCCGGGCCTGCAGGCGCAGGAGGGCGGCCACCGTCTGCAGGTTGTTCTTGACCCGGTGGTGCACCTCGCGGATCGTCGCGTCCTTGCTGAGCAGCTCCCGCTCGCGTCGGCGCAGTTCTGAGACGTCGCGCAGCAGCACCATCGCCGCCGTCCGCTCCCCGGCCAGGGTGAGCGGGATCGCCCGCATCGACAGCGCGGCCCCCCGGGCCTCGATGTCGCTGCGCCACGGCGCCCGTCCGGACAGCACCAGCGGCAGCGACTCGTCCACCGGCCCGCTGCTGTCCAGCAGCGGGGTGACCACCTCGGCCAGCGACCGGTCCAGCAGGTCCCCGACGTAGCCGAAGCGGTGCAACGCCGACATGGCGTTCGGGCTCGCGTAGGAGATCCGGCCCTCCACGTCGAGCCGGATCAACCCGTCACCGACCCGGGGCGCTCCCCGTCTCGGCCCGGTCGGCGCGCCCAGCGAGGGGAAGTCACCGGTGGACAGCATCCGCACCAGATCGTCGGCGCACTGCAGATAGGTCAGTTCCAGCCGGCTGGGGGTACGGGCGGCGGCCAGATTGGTGTGCCGGGCCAGCACGCCGAGCGCGCGCCCGCGGCACACCACCGGGGCCGCCTCCTGACGTACCGGAACCTCGTCGTGCCACTGCGGCAACCGGTCACGACAGGGACGGCGCAACTCCCATGCCTGCTGCACCAACGCATTCGCCGTCCGCGAGGTGACCCGGCCGACCAGATCGTCGTGGAAGGACGTCGGGCCGGTGCTGGGGCGGCACTGGGCCACCGCGAGCCAGCCGTCCTCCGCCCCGGTGGTGGGCACCCACAGGACCAGGTCGGCGAAGGACAGATCGGAGAGCAACTGCCAGTCCCCCACCAGCAGGTGCATCCATTCGATGTCCGGTGGGGTGAAGTCGCCTGCCCGGGTGAGCAGGTCGCTGAGCGTCGGCACCGGGGGTCAGGCCGCCCTCAGGTGGTGCTTCGGACGACACCGCGCAGGGTGCGCAGGGCCACCGACATCGAGGCAAGATCGCCCTTCTCCAGCCGGCGCACCTCTTCGAGGGTCTGGGTGGCCCGGGCGACCGCGGCGCTGTTGGCCCGCTCCCACGCCTCGATCCGCTCCCTCGGCTCCATCGGAGCGTTCGGCGACGCCGTCACCACGGCCACGGTCAGCGCCTCCAGCGCGGCGTAGAGGTCGTACCGAAGGGCCGCGCGAGCCAGCGCCTGCCACCGATCGCCCCGATCCAGCTCGCTGATCCGGGTCAGCATCGCATCGACCGCATACCGCTCGGACAGCGTGGTGTAGATCGGCGCCACCTCGGGCGGCTCGGAGCCGACCTGGGCGGAGATCTCGGTGATGTCGAGCAGCTGGAACTCGTTGAGCAGCGAGGCCCCGCGCAGGGCCATCGGCTCCGGAATCCCCATCCGGACGAGGCCGGCGGCGTCCTCGTGCAACTGCTTGTGCTCCGCTCCGACCGCGAGCTCGGGCATCCGGGGCCCCAGCATGGCCACCACCGGAGCGAACCGGGCGATCTCGGCCCCCACCTCGATCGTGCCCGGCCGGGTCTGCAGGAACCAGCGCACCGCCCGGTCGAGCAACCGGCGGAAGGCCAGGTACAGCGCGGTCTGGGCATCGGTGGAGATCTGGTTGTCCAGCGCCTCCACGTCGGCCACGAACTGGCGCAGCCCGAACACCTCCCGGCACACCGTGTAGGCGCGGGCCACCTGCTGCGGGCTGGCGCCGGTCTCCTCGCTCGCCCGGAAGGCGAACGTGATCCCGCCCCGGTTCACCATCTCGTTGACCAGGCAGGTGGTGATCAGCTCCCGGCGCAGCGGATGGTCGCCGAGCACCTCGCCGTACCGCGAGACCAGCTGCGGGGGGAAGTAGTCGCGCAGGGTGCCTGCGAACCACGGGTCGTCGGGCAGGTCCGAGTCGACCACGTCCTCGGCCAGGGTGATCTTGGCGTGGGCGACCAGCACCGAGAACTCCGGCGAGGTCAGGCCGACCCCCCGGTCGTCCCGCTCGGCGAGATCCACGTCGCTGGGCAGGGACTCCAGGCCACGGTCGAGCAGCCCGCGGGCCTCGAGCGAGCGCATGAACCGCTGGTGCACGGGCAGCATGTCGTGCGACTGCTTGCGTGCGTTGCCGAGCAGGACGTTCTGTTCGTAGTTGTCCCGCAGCACCATCCGGCTCACGTCGTCGGTCATCTCGGCCAGCAGGTGGTTGCGCTGCTTCCGGGTGAGGTCACCCGCCGCCACGATCCGATCCAGGAGGATCTTGATGTTGACCTCGTGGTCGGAGCAGTCCACCCCCGCGGAGTTGTCGATCGCGTCGGTGTTGATCCGCACCCCGTTCGTCGCGGCCTCCACCCGGCCCAACTGGGTGAAGCCGAGGTTGCCGCCCTCGCCGACGACCCGGCACCGCAACGCGTTGCCGTTCACCCGGATCGCGTCGTTGGCCTTGTCGCCGACCGCGGTATGGGCCTCGCCCGCGCTCTTGACGTAGGTGCCGATCCCGCCGTTCCAGAGCAGGTCGACCGGGGCGCGCAGGACGGCGCTGATCAGTTCCGCCGGGGTCATCGACCGCGCCCCGGCCTCGAGTCCCAGCCGATCCGCCACCTGCGGTGTGATCGTGATCGACTTGGCCGAGCGGGGGTACACGCCGCCGCCGTCGGAGATCACGGCGGGGTTGTAGTCGGCCCAGGACGAGCGAGGGAGGGCGAACAGCCGGGCCCGCTCAGCCAGCGACGCCGCGGGATCCGGATCGGGATCGAGGAAGACGTGGCGGTGATCGAACGCGGCGAGGAGCCGGATCTGCGGGGAGAGCAGCATGCCGTTGCCGAACACGTCCCCGCTCATGTCACCGATCCCGACCACGGTGAGAACGTCGGACTGGACGTCGCGGCCCAGTTCGCGGAAGTGGCGCTTGACGCTCTCCCAGGCGCCCTTGGCGGTGATCCCCATCGCCTTGTGGTCGTAGCCGACCGAGCCGCCCGAGGCAAAGGCGTCACCGAGCCAGAACCCGTACTCCTGGGCCAGCGCGTTGGCGATGTCGGAGAACGTCGCCGTGCCCTTGTCCGCCGCCACCACCAGGTAGGTGTCGTCCTCGTCGTGCCGCACCACGCGCGGTGGAACGATCACCGACTGGCCCAGCGACCCGTCGTCCGCATGCGTGATCCTCAGGTTGTCGGTGAGGTCGAGCAGGCCGCTGATAAAGGTGCGGTAGCAGTCGATGCCCTGAGCCAGCCAGGCCTCGCGATCCACCGCCGGGTCGGGCAGCTGCTTGCCGACGAACCCGCCTTTGGCCCCCGTCGGCACGATCACCGCGTTCTTCACCATCTGGGCCTTGACCAGGCCGAGCACCTCGGTCCGGAAGTCCTCGGGTCGATCGCTCCAGCGCAACCCACCCCGGGCGACCTTGCCGAAGCGCAGATGCACCCCCTCCACCAGCGGGGAGTACACGAAGATCTCGAACGCCGGCCGCGGCGCGGGCAGGTCCGGAACCGCCGTGGGGTCGATCTTGAACGAGACGTAGTCCTTCGGCCTGCCCTGGGCATCGACCTGATATGCGTTGGTGCGCAGGGTGGCCCGGATCAGGCCGAGCAGCGCCCTCAGGATCCGGTCGTGGTCCAGGCTCGCCACGGCGTCCAGCTGGTCGTGGGCCTTGGCGGCCAGCGCCTCGCCCGCCGCCGCGCGCACCGGGTCCGTGCCGGCCGCCGCGTCGAAGGCATCGGGGTCGAACCGGGCCGCGAACAGCTCGAGCATGGTGCGGGTGATCGGCACGTTCGCGCGCAGGCAACGTTCGATGTAGTCCTGGCTGAACGTCGTCCCGGTCTGGCGCAGGTACTTCGCGTAGGCCCGCAGGACGACGACCTGGCGCCAGCTGAGCCCGGCCAGCAGCACCAGACGGTCGAACCCGTCGCTCTCGGCGTGCCCCGCCCAGGCCGCGGAGAAGGCCTCGCAGAACTGGTCCCGGGCCCGGTCCGGATCGGGGACGTCGTCGCCGTAGCGCAGGCCGAAGTCGTACACGTAGGCATGGCGGCCATCCGCCCGGACCAGACCGTACGGCCGCTCGTCCACCACCTCGACGCCGAGGTTGGCCAGGTAGGGCAGCACCTCGGTCAGGGACAAGGGGGCCAGCCGGTAGAGCTTGAACCGGCGTTCGTTGTGCGCCGCGCCCACCGGCTCGTACAGGTTCATCGCGATCGCCCGCTCGGCGGCACCGTCACCGGCACGCTCGGCCGCCGTGGCGAGGTCCTCGACCCGGCGCAGATCGGCCACGGCCACCCGCGCCGGGAAGTCCTCCTTGTAGGCCTCGGGGAAGGCGCGGCCCCAGGACCGGTGCAGCGCCGCCGCCTCCTCCTCCCCGGCCTCGATCGCCAGCGCCTCGCCGAGGTCCTCGTCCCAGGCCCGCGTGGCCTCGACCAGCCTCGCCTCGAGCTCGTCGCGGTCGACCTCGGGCGAGGGGAGGGCAGGGTCCACCCGGAGCACGAAGTGCAGCCGGGCCAGCGCCGACTCGCTGACCCGAGCCGTGTAGTCGATCGAGGTGGCGTGGAAGGCCCGCTCCAGGATGTCCGCGATCTTCAGCCGGACCGAGGTGGTGTAGCGGTCGCGGGGCAGGTACACCAGGCAGGAGACATAGCGGCCGTAGGCGTCCCTGCGCAGGAACAGGCGGGTCCGCCGGCGCTGCTGCATGTCCATCACGGCCCGCGAGATCGTGGTCAGGTCCTCGATCGCGATGTCGAACAGCTCGTCGCGCGGATAGGTCTCCAGGATCTGCACCAGGTCCTTGCCCGAGTGGCTCTCCACCGGGAACCCGGTCCGGGTCAGCACCTCGGCGACCTTGCGGTTGACCAGGGGGATCCGGCGCACGCTGTCGGTGTAGGCGCTGGAGGCGAACAGGCCGAGGAAGCGGCGCTCGCCGATCACCTCCCCGGCGGCGTCGAAGGTCTTCACCCCGATGTAGTCCAGGTAGACCGAGCGGTGCACGGTGGCCCGGGAGTTGGCCTTGGTCACCACCAGCAGCGTCTTCTCCCGCGCCTTGGTGCGGGCCTGGGCGTTGAGCCGGTCGTAGCCCGAGCTCGCGGTCTGGTCGTAGCGCAGGATGCCCAGCCCGGTGCCGGTCTCGGCCACCAGCGCGTCCTGGCCGTCGTGGTCGGTGAGGCGGTACTCGCGGTAGCCGAGGAAGGTGAAGTTGGCCTCCGCCATCCAGGTCAGCAACCTGCGCGCCTCGGCCACTTCCTCGGGGTCGATCCCGGGCGGCGGCGCGGTCTCCAGCTCCGTGATGATCTCCTTGACCCGCGCCGACATCAGCGGCCAGTCCTCCACCGCCACCCGCACGTCGTCGAGGACCCGGCTGATGCCCTGGGCGATCTCCTGCAGGCGCGACGGCAGGGTCTGCCGGTCGATCTCGACGTGGATCCAGGACTCGACCAGGCTGTCGTGCGGGTGATCGCCGCCGCGCCAGGCCCCCACGCCCAGGTCCATCACCTCGTGCAGCTCGCCGGTCACGGAGCGGCGGACCACCATGAGCGGATGCACGATCAGGTGGATGCCGCAGCCCAGGCGGTTGAGCTCGCTGATCACCGAGTCGACCAGGAAGGGCATGTCGTCGGTGACGATCTCGATCACGGTGTGCCCGGTCGACCAGGCGTGATGCTCGACGGTCGGGGTGAACGTGCGCACATTGGCCGTGCCCTGCGGGCGCGCGGCGGCGATCTGCCGGTGGGACAGCGCGGCTCCGGCCAGGTCGACGGCCTCGCGGGCGCGCATCTCCTCGACCGGCATGTGCCGGTAGTAGCGCGCCAGGAACCGCTCGAGCTCGAGCTGGTCCTCCCGCGAGCCCTGCCGCTCACCGGCCTCGGCGGCACGGGCGACGAGGGACGCCCGCTCGTCCTCGAGCATCTGATCAGCCTGGGCAGTCATGGGTGTTCCGCCTCCTGATGCGCGCGCCATTGCGCGCCGACGACCTGCTCGACTGTACCGACCTCGAGGTCCCGAATCGGCGCTTCGGGTGCCAGCGGCCCACTCGTCGCGCCGGCCACGACTAGAGTCGCCCTCATGCGCCTGACCGCCGAGATCTACTATCCGGGCATCCACCCCGTCGCGGTGTTCACGATGCTGACCGACCGGGCCTTCCAGGAGCGTAAGTGCGCGGCGACCGGGTCGCTGGCCTACGAGGTGGACCTCGAACTGTTCGAGGACGGCGGGGCCTCCATCACCACCCATCGCACCCTGCCCACCGATCAGGTCCCCGAGTTCGTCCGCCGATTCGTCGGCGGCAGCGTGCGGGTGGTGGAGCGCCATGACTGGCAGGGGCTGTCGGACGACGGCACCCGGCAGGGCACCCTCATTGTCGAGATCACAGGCGCACCCGTCCACATGACCTGCGACATCCGTCTGATCGCTGACGACGACGGCACCGTGCACGAGGTGGACGGCGACCTGAAGTCCTCGGTCCCGCTCATCGGCGGGAAGATCGAGAAGGCCGTCGAGCCGGCCATCCGGGCGGCCATGCGGGTCGAGGAGCGCACCGGCCGGGCCTGGCTGTCCGGCGATCCGGACTGACCCCGCCTCACCCGCGCGTCCCAGTGCGTCCCGCGCGTCCTCGCTCCGCCCCCACCGTGCCCACACTCCGCTGGCGCGCCCTTCCCCGCCCCCGACAACGTCGACAGACGTACCTGCGCGGAGCGTGGGCATGCCTGGCGGGGCTGAGCTCGTATCTACGCCGGGCTGCACGACTCTGGCTCTCGACGGCAAAAAATGGATCCTCGAGAGGGTGGTGCCGACATGGCGCGAGCGACGAGTAGCAACACCGAGAACGTGTGTTTCGACCGGGTCCTGCCCCGTGACCTGTTCCGGCCCCAGGCCCTCGCGCCCCCACGCGGCGGGCGGGTGCGCGCGATCGCCCCGATCGGCAAGACCTGGATGAACGGCAGCGTGCTGCATGTGCGTTTCCTCGGCGGCACGCCCGCGCAACGGGCCCTGGTGCGCGAGCAGGCCGGGTGGTGGACGGAGGTCGCGAACCTGCAGTTCGTCTTCGACGACTCCCCCCAGGCGGAGATCCGGATCGCGTTCGACCCCGCCGACGGCGCCTGGTCCTACGTGGGCACCGACTGCCGCGGCATTCCCTCGGCCGAGCCCACGATGAACCTCGGGTTCACCGACGGAGGCACCACCGCCCACGAGTTCGGGCACGCGATTGGCCTGGCCCATGAGCACCAGAACCCGGCCGGAGGGATCGTCTGGAACGAGCCGGTGGTGATCGCAGCGCTGGCCGGATCGCCCAACTTCTGGGACGAGGCGACGGTGCGGCACAACGTGCTCGACAAGTACCGCTTCGACCAGGTCAAGGGTACCCAGTTCGACCCCGAGTCGATCATGCTCTACTTCTTCCCCGCGTCCTGGACCCTCAACGGGGTCGGCACCGTGGCCAACGAGGTGCTCTCGGCCACGGACAAGTCCTTCATCGCCGGCGCCCGGATGTACCCGCGCCCCGGCCCGGTGGTCGACGACGCGACCGCTCTGGTGGTGGGCGCCCGTACCCGGACCACCGCCTCGATCGGGGCGCTCGGCGAGGAGGACCTCTTCACCTTCACGGCAGCCACCGACGGCCGCTATGTGATCGACACCCGAGGCCCGACCAACGTGGTGATGAAACTGTTCGGCCCGGACTCCCCCACCGCGCTGGTGGCCGAGGACGACGACTCCGGCTACGCCGCCAACGCCCGGATCGCCCGCGGTCTCACGGCCGGCCGGTACTGGGTGCAGATCCGGCACGCTGTCGCCGGGGGCACCGGCAGCTACTCCATCCGGGTTCGCCTGGTCTGAGCGGGGGCCGCGCTCGGGAGGTCCACTCATGCAGTGGTGAGCGCCTCCCGCGGGGAGAGCCGGCGCAGGCCCGGTGCGCGATCCAAGTCCGTATCAGGCGAGACGATGGCGGCGAATCCGGCGACCTGAGCGGTCGCCACATGGACGGCGTCCCGCCCACGGATCTCAGACGTCGCGACGACGTCGATCATCCGCCGGACCACCGCTTCGTCGAAGGGGTGCAGCTTGCACAGGCCCATCACCTCGATGGCCTGCGCCACCGCAGCGGTTCGATCGACTCGGCGCATCCGGTGGAAGAGGTACTCCTGCACCGCTTCAGTACTGATGTGCAGACCGACGGCGCCAGCAGCAGCGGACACGAGGAGAGCCCGACAGGGTTGCCGCAACGGATGATTGCCACCGGTGGCGTAGAGCAAGGTGGCCGTGTCGACGAACAGGTGCTTCACGCGATGCTGTCCAGCTTCGGGTTGGACTCGAGCAGGGCCTTGGTCTCTGCCCAGTCCGGCTCGTCACCCTGGACGCCTTCGGTGAGCGCGAGCAACCGATGACCTGCGGCGACGCGCACAGCGAGGTCACGTTCGAAGTAGAGATCGATCGCCCCCCGGATCACAGCGGCCACGCTGCGCCCCGAGGCCT
This sequence comes from Kineosporiaceae bacterium, assembly GCA_049283855.1. Lineage (GTDB taxonomy): Bacteria > Actinomycetota > Actinomycetes > Actinomycetales > Kineosporiaceae > JADJPO01. The sequence continues at coordinate 3,651 of JBAPWU010000276.1, read as the reverse complement.
TGGCCTCCGACTCGACCAAGTCATACCTCCCCTGGTCAAGCAGAAGCTGAAGGCGGCGCTCCAGAGCGGACATACACATACACTAGCATGTGTATATCCCGGAAGTGCCCGCTCACCTCCACACCGCGGATGGTTCTCGCGGGTCCGCGGTCAGGACATGTGAGGGTAGGTGTGGGTCTTCGGAGGCACGAAGGTCTCCTTGATCGAGCGGGTGGACGTCCAGCGCAACAGATTCTGCGCGGCACCGGCCTTGTCGTTGGTGCCCGAGGCCCGGGCCCCACCGAACGGCTGCTGGCCGACCACGGCTCCGGTCGGCTTGTCGTTGATGTAGAAGTTGCCGGCGGCGAACCGGAGCACCTCGGTCGCCTCCGCGATCGCGTGGCGGTCCTGGGCGATGATCGCCCCGGTGAGGGCATAGTCGGCGGCCGACTCCATCTGGCGCAGCATCTTCTCGTACTGGCGGTCCGGGTACACGTGGACGCCGAGGATCGGCCCGAAGTACTCGGTGGTCAGCAGCTCGTCGGTCGGGTCGGACACCTCGGCCACCGTCGGCCGCACGAACCATCCCTCGGAGTCGTCATAGGTGCCGCCCGCGATCACGGTCACTCCGTGCGTGGCGTGCGCCCGGTCGATCGCCTTGGCGTGATCGGCGAACGCCTTGTCGTCGATCACCGCGCCCATGAAGTTGCTCAGGTCGGTGACCGGACCCATGGTCAGCCCGTCGACGGTCGAGGCCAGCTCGTCGCGCAGGCGCTTCCAGATCGAGCGTGGCACGTAGGCCCGGGAGGCCGCCGAGCACTTCTGGCCCTGGTACTCGAACGACCCGCGGACCAGGGCGGTGCGCAGCACGTCGATGTCGGCCGAGGGGTGGCCGACCACGAAGTCCTTGCCACCGGTCTCGCCGACCAGGCGCGGGTAGGTGCGGTAGCGGTCGAGGTTCTGCGCGACGGTGCGCCACAACAGGCGGAAGGTCGGGGTCGAACCGGTGAAGTGGATCCCGGCCAGGTCGGGGTGCGACAGCGCCACCTCCGAGACCGCGCGGCCGTCGCCGGTGATCAAGTTGATCACCCCGGGCGGCAGGCCCGCCGCCTCGAGGATCGCCATGGTGAAGTGCGCGGCGAACATCTGGGTGTGCGCCGGCTTCCACAGCACCACGTTGCCCATGATCGCCGGCGCGGTCGGCAGGTTGCCCCCGATCGCGGTGAAGTTGAACGGGGTGATCGCGTAGACGAATCCCTCCAACGGCCGCGAGTCGGTGCGGTTCCAGATCCCCTTGCTGTTGGTCATCGGCTGCTCGGCCAGCACCTCGCGGGCGAAGTGCACGTTGAACCGCCAGAAGTCGATCAGCTCGCAGGCGGCGTCGATCTCGGCCTGGTACACCGTCTTGCTCTGGCCGAGCATGGTGGCCGCGTTCAGCACCGAGCGCCACGGGCCGGAGAGCAGTTCGGCCGCCTTGAGGAAGACCGCCGCACGGTCGTCGAAGGAGAGCGCTCGCCACCCGGGCGCGGCGGCGCGGGCGGCCTCGATCGCCGAGCGCGCGTCGTCCTGGGTGGCCATCTTCATGGTGCCCAGCACCTCGCGGTGGGCATGCGGCTGGACGACGTTCACCTTCCGCCCGGCGCCCATGGTGTGCCTGCCGCCGATGACCATCGGCAGGTCGATCCGGGTCGAGGCCAGATCCGTCAGGGAGGCCTCGATCGTGGCGCGCTCGGGCGAGCCGGGTGCGTAGTCGAGCACCGGCTCGTTGACGGGGACGGGAACGCGGGTGACGGCGTCCATGGCCGGCTCCTTCTGGGACGGACTCGAGCAGAACTGCGGGTGGCCGCAGACTATCCGCCCACGAGTTCGGCCGGCCGCGACCCGGTCAGGCCGCCGGACTCGCGCAGCCCGATCCGCCGGTGCACGCGACGCAGCGGGGCCGGCGCCCACCAGTTGAACCGGCCCATCACCCGCATCAGGGCCGGGACCAGCACGCCGCGGACCAGGGTGGCGTCGAGCACGATCGCGAGCCCGGTGCCGAGCCCGAACATCTGGATGAAGCTCACCCGGCTGGAGACGAAGGCGAACATGGTGATCGACAGCAGCGCGGCCGCCGTGGTGATGATCCGCCCGGTGCGGGCCAGCCCGGTGGCGACCGCGGTGGTGGTGTCCATCCCGGCGTCGTGCAGCTCCTTGATCCGCCCGAGCAGGAACACCTCGTAGTCCATCGACAGCCCGAACGCCACGCAGAACATCAGCAGTGGCATGGTGATCGTGAGCGGCAGCGGGGTGAAGCCGAGCAGCCCGGACAGGTGCCCGTCCTGGAACACCCAGACCATGCTGCCCAGGACCGCGACGATGGTGAAGGCGTTGACCACCAGGGCCTTCAGGGGCAGGACCACCGATCCGGTGAACAGGAACAGCAGGATGAACGTGGTCAGGCCGATCAGGACGGCGGCCAGCGGCAGCCGGCCCCCGATCGCCGCCTTGGTGTCCACCAGGGACGCCGACGGCCCGCCCACCAGCACCTCGCCGGATCCCGGCACGGCGACCGCCCGGACGTCGTGCACCGCCTGCTCGGCCTGGGCGCCGAAGGGGTCCACGGCCAGCACCGCGCGCACCACCCCCGATGAGCTCACCACCCGGGCCACCCCGGGCACGGCGCTCACCCGTTCGGCGTAGCCGGCCATCGCAGCCGGGGTCGCCCCCGGCAGCACGGCGACGATCGCGCTGGCGTCCTGGCCTCTGAACTCCGTGCGGAGCACGTCTCCGACCTGACGGCCCTGGGAGACCTCGGCGGGCACCGAGCGGTCGTCCGGCACCGCGAACGACACCCCGAGGAATGGCGTGCCCAGGCCGAGCAGGACGGCGATCACGGGTGCCGCGGCCACCACGGGACGGCGCATCACGAAGCGCGCCAACCCGTTCCAGAAGCCGGCACCGCCGGCGGTGATCTCGCGGGAGCGGCGCCGGCCGATCCGCACCGCGTCGACCCGTCGCCCGAGGACGGCGAGCAGCGCCGGCAGGGTGACCACCGAGGCGATCGCCGCGACGACGACCACGGCCATCCCCGCGTAGGCGAAGGAGCGCAGGAAGTAGAGCGGGAAGACCAGCAGCGCAGCCAGGGCGACCGCGATGGTGGCGGCCGAGAAGGCGACGGTCCGCCCGGCGGTGGCCAGGGTGACCGCGACGGCATCCGGCACGGCCCGGCCCGCGGCCAGTTCCTCGCGGAACCGGCTGACGATGAGCAGCGAGTAGTCGATGCCCAGACCGAGGCCCAGGGCCGTGGTGAGATTGAGCGCGAAGATGCTCACCGAGGTGACCTCGGCCAGCAGCGAGAGCACGGCGAACGTGGCGGCGATGGCCATCCCGCCGACCAGCAGCGGCAGCATGCCCGAGACCAGGGAGCCGAACACGACCACGAGCAGGATCAGGGTGAGCGGGATCGCGATCATCTCGGCCCGGGCCAGGTCGCTGGTGACCTGGCGGTTGATGTCCACGCTCGCCTGGCCGAGGCCTCCGGTCTGCACGGTGATCCCGCCGGCCCGCGTGGTGTACTCCTCCTCCAGGGCGTCGGCGCGCTTCACCACGGCGTCCTCGTCGCCGTCGAGGTGCACCACCACCAGTGCCCTGCGCCCGTCGGTGCTGCGCAGCCCGGGCGCCACCTGGGGC
>JBAPWU010000275.1:0-3330 GCA_049283855.1 Kineosporiaceae bacterium | reverse complement strand
GCGCGCGGCCGACCGGATCGCGCGTGCCCACGGCCACAACGCCGGTGCGCCGGCGACGGGGTCGCAGTGACCTCTCCCGACCACGGACGTGGTTCCGGTCAGCGCCTCCTCGGCGAGACGGGACTTGCCGATCCCGGCCGGGCCCTGGACCAGCACGACGCCCCCGTCACCTGAGCAGGCAGCGTCGAGCAGGCCGCGCAGCAGCGCGAGTTCGCGACTCCTGCCGACGAAGGGGCGCACGGTTCAAGGTTGGCGAGGAGAACGGCGGCTGTCACCTGCATTCGCCGCGTCAGCTGCGCCGGATGGTGCCGGGAGGCGGGGCAGGACGATGACCCGAACCCATCGTCCCGACCCCGCCCCTCGCCTAGCGTCCAGCCACGCAGAGCATCAGTTGTGGAGCCAGGTGTAGGCAACCAGACCCAGATGATCCGAGACGAAGAGTCCCGAGGGGGTCTTCGACACGCCAGTACGCACATCCACCAGCGGTCGGACTGCGCCACGCACGAACACGTGGTCGATCCGCTGGTCCGGTACAGCAGCGGTGCGCGAATCGCCCTTGTTGATCGGCCAGGTGTACCCAGGCAGGACGGGGCGCGTATCGGACCAGGTGTCCACGAATCCAGCGGCGAGGATGTCATTGAAGGCGTCGATCGGCGGATCATCGATAGCACCTGGCTTGCTCGGACCGCTGTTGAAGTCACCGGACAGGATGACCGGCGAGTGCGTCGCACCAATGACTCTGGTCAGCAGTTCCGCACCTTGAGCACGCTGGATCAGAGCCGTCGCAGGTATGGCCGGGGCATAGGACTCGAGGTGGGTGTTGATCACCCGGGCGGTGTGTCCCGAACGGGTGATATCGACAGAGACCCATCCACGTCCGATCGACACCTCGCCGAGAACGCCGGAGGTGAACTTCAGGATGACCGGGTACTGGCCCTTCTGCGGGTTGGATACCGACAGCATCGAGGACGGAAGGTCGGCGCGGACCAGGATCACGTCGCGATCGGTCAATCGGACGTCGGCGTAGATGCCCGGAACCGGTACCGGAGCCTCGAGGTCCGCGTTCTCCTGCACCACCGCCGGGGTGTATCTGAGACCTTCGGCGGTCAGGGCGGCCTGCAGCGAAGCCAATGCATCGACGGTCACATGGGTGGCTGGGCCCGGGTCGAGAACCGGACCGGTGCGCCAGAGGTAGACCTCCTGCAGGGATACCACGTCTGGCCGGGTCTGCTTGATCTCCTTCGCAAGACCGGCCGCCCGCTCGGGAACGTTGCTGGCAAGGACCTGTCCATAACCCGCGGCGGCTGCGGCGACAAATCCTTCGGGCGTCTGTGCGCCGATGAGCGGTGCGAGATCGGTACCCAGGTACATGTTCCTGGTCATGACGCTGATCGGCGCACCTGAATCGCCCGACCCCGTGTACGCCGAAGCAGGGACTGCGCTCACCGTGAGCAGGGCGAGCGCAGAGGCCCCCGCAAGGGCGGCTCTGACACTCCGTAGTCGGGACCGATCGGTCATCGTGCAACCTCCACAGTGAGTGAGCATCGTTCTGCAGCAGACCAGGTAGATCGGTCATTGCTGTCCAGACCCTCCACTCACAGTCACGACCACGTCAAGCGTGGCGCATCAGCGACGCCCATCTGGCGGATCGTCCGACGCTGATCCCCTGAGTGCAGGCCACCTCGCTCGTGACCTCCCCGTGATCTCAGGGGCCACCGCACCTCAAGGACGGGTGGTCGGATTGTCGATAGCTGGGCAAGGCGTTGTCGGTGGGCGCGGACATGAGATCGCCGGATCATCGCCGCGGTCGGCGTGTGGGCGCTGCAGGCATCGATCGTCGCGAAGGAGGTCAGATGCGATCCGGACGAGGCCCGGTGGTGATGGTCATCGAGCAGGCCAGCTCCTTCCAGACCCAACTCGCGGCGGGACTCAGTTCGGTGCTGGAGCCGCTCGGCATCCCGCTGCTGCTGCACCTCTGGGGCCACAGCGGAGCCCGTCCGCCGGCCTCCCTGGTCCGAGTGCTGCAGGACGGCGATCCGCGCGCGGCAGTGATCACCCCTCTCACGAACTCCCACTCCGACCGTCGTCTCGAGCGGCTCCTGGCCCACTGCCCCAGCCTGCCTCTGCTCCACCTGGGCACCGTCGGCCCTGGCTGCTCGGTGCGGGCGGACAACGCGATGGGGATGCAGCTGGTCGCCCGCCACCTGGTCCGGGACTGCCACGCCCGGAGGGTGCTCGTGGTGCGCGGCATCGATCACCACCCTGACTCCCGGGAACGAGAAGTGGCCGTCCGCGCCGAGCTCGCCCGGCTCGGCGTGCCCATCACCGAGCAGCAGTTGGTGAGCGGGCAGTTCGATCGCGAGACGGCCCACCGGGTGGTGCGGGATGCCCTGGAAGGGGACCCGGAGATCGATGCCATCGTGGCGCTCAACGATCGGTCCGCGCTGGGGGCGATGGACGCGGTGACCATGCGTGGTCGCCGGGTGCCCGCGGACGTCGTGGTGACCGGGTTCGACGACGAGGATTTCGCCGCGTTCAGCCTGCCCTCGCTGACCACCGTGAGCCAGAACCTTCACGAGCAGGGGGTGATGGCGGGCGAGCTTCTCCTGCGCCTGCTCGCCGGTGACGACCCGGGCGAGGTGCGGGTCCCGGTCCGCCTGATGGTCCGTGGCTCGACGGGTTGCCCTCCGGCCGTGGAGGCCGCGAGCGAGTTCCCGAGGGAGGACCTGTTGTGGGGTCAGGTCGCGGCGCTGGACGCCGTCCTGGCGACGAACAGAAGGTTCCTCTCCTGTTCCACCGAGGAGGAGATCGTCGAGCAGCTCGCGCTGAGCATGCCGTTGCTCGGCATCACCCGGGGCTTCCTGGTGCTGCGAACGGAGGAGCCCGGCCCTGCGCGCGGCCTCCTGACGATGGCCTACTACGACGGGAGGCACCAGCAGATCGCTCCGCACGAGCCGTTCGACGTCGCCCATCAGCTGCCCGAGCATCTGCGCAGCCACCTGCACCACGGCACCCTGGTCGTCCAGCCGCTGGCTGTCGGTGACACCGAGATCGGGTACCTCGTGCTGGACCAAGTGCTGGGCCGGGGCAGCTGCATCGGCGAGGCCCTGCGGATGGACCTCAGCCGCACGATCGACACCATCCGCAGCACGGCACGGCTGTCCGAGCGCACCCGGCAACTGGAGTCCGAGGCAGCCTCCCGGCTGGCGGCGCAGCGGGCCCTCGCCTACCGGGTCGACCATGACTCGCTGACCGGGCTGGCCACCCGGACCGCGTTCCTCGCGCACGCCGAGCCGGCCGTGGCCGACAGCGTGGCCGACAGCGTGGACG
>JBAPWU010000274.1:0-2827 GCA_049283855.1 Kineosporiaceae bacterium | reverse complement strand
GGACGGCGCCGCGGAGGGCGTCGAGGTCGGCGTCCGAGGGCCGGACGGCGAGCGGCAGGCGGGGGGCGTCCGTGGGCTCGACCCCGGGCCGGGTGACCAGACCGACCTCGAACAGCCCGAGGTCGGTGCTGCCCCGGGAGACATTGCGGCGCAACGCATCCAACAGCGTGGCCAGCAGAGAGGTCCGCATCTCCGGTTGTTCGTCCGAGAGCGGGTTGGCCAGGCGGACGGCGCTGCGGCGCGGGTCGGCGGCGTCCAGGCCGAAGCTGTCGTGCACGGAGGGGGAGGTGAACGGGTAGGTCAGCACCTCGACCAGACCGTGCTCGGCCATGGCCCGGGCCACCGACCGGCGGGCCCGCTGGCCGTGGGTGAGACCCCGCCCCGGCGGGGCGATGGGCAGCACCGACGGGATGGCGTCGTAGCCGCGCAGCCGGGCGACCTCCTCGACCAGGTCGACGCCGACCCGCAGGTCGGGGCGCCAGCTCGGCGGGCGGACGGTCAGGGTGGTGTCGGCCCCGGGCATGGGGGCCGTCTCGACCCGGCAGCCGATGGTCTCCAGGCACTCGACGACGTCCGCCATGGAGTAGTCGACGCCCACGATGCGGGTGGGCAGGCTGGCGTCGATCACGATCGGCGCCACCGGGGTGCGCTGGTCGGCGTCGGTGACCGCGTCGGCCGCCCCGCCCCCGTGCTCGACCAGCAGCCGGACGGCCAGTTCGGCGGCGGCGGCGGCCAGTTCGTGGTCGACGCCGCGCTCGAACCGCTTGCTCGCCTCGGTGGAGAGCCGGTGCCGGCGTGCACTGCGGGCAATGGTGATCGGGTCGAAGTGAGCGGCCTCGATCAGCAGGTCGGTGGTGGTCCCGCTCACCTCGCTGCTGGCCCCGCCCATCACCCCGGCCAGGGCGAGCACCCGCTCGCCGCCGGTGTCGGTGATCAGCAGGTCCTCGGCGTCCAGCGCCCGGTCGACGTCGTCCAGGGTGCGCAGCCGCTCCCCCGCCCGGGCCCGGCGGACCACGATCGGTGCCGTGAGCGTGTCCAGGTCGAAGGCATGCAGAGGCTGGCCGAGGGCGAGCATCACGTAGTTGGTGACGTCGACGGCCAGAGAGATCGAGCGCATCCCGGCCTGCTCGAGGCGGCGCTGCATCCAGGCCGGCGAGGGTGCCGAGGAATCGACGCCGCGCACGATCCGGGCAACGTAGCGGTCGCAGCCCACCTGGCCGCGCACCGGGGCGTCGTCCGCCAGACGGACGGCGAACCCGTCCTGCGTGGGCGAGGGGAGGTCGAGCAGAGCCGGGTCGGTGAAGACGGCGCCGGTGCTGTGCGCGTACTCGCGCGCGACCCCGCGCACGCTCAGGGCGTAGCCGCGGTCAGGGGTGACGTTGACCTCGACGGTCTCCTCGGCCAGGCCGAGCAGCGCGATCGCGTCGGAGCCGACCGGCGCCCCGCCCAGGCCGAGCTCGACCAGCCGGATGATGCCGTCGTGGTCCTCGCCGAGGCCGAGCTCGCGCGCCGAGCAGATCATGCCGTCGGAGACGTGGCCGTAGGTCTTGCGCGCCGTGATCTCGAACCCACCGGGCAGCACGGCACCGGGCAGAACGACCACCACGGCGTCGCCGACCAGGAAGTTGTGCGCGCCGCAGACGATGCCGCGGGGTGCGCCGTCCAGGTTGTGCTCGCCGACGTCGACCGAGCACCAGCGGATCGTCTTCCCGTTCTTCTGCGGCTCGTCGGTGAGGGCCAGCACCCGGCCGACCACCAGCGGGCCGCTGACGCCGCCACCGTGGATGCCCTCCTCCTCGAGCCCGACGGTCACCAGCGCGGCCGCGACGTCGGCACCGGTGGTGCCGGGGGGCAGCGCGACGTACTCGCCCAGCCAGGGCAGTGGAACCCGCATCAGACTCCCATCCCGTAGTGCAGGCTGAACCGGACGTCGCCCTCGACCATGTCCCGCATGTCCTCGATCCCGTGCCGGAACATCAGGGTGCGCTCCAGACCCATGCCGAACGCGAACCCGGTGTACCGCTCGGGATCGACCCCGCAGGCGAGCAGCACGTTGGGGTTGACCATGCCGCAGCCGCCCCACTCGATCCAGCCGGTGCCCCCACAGGTGCGGCAGGCGGCGTCCTTGCCGGAGCAGACGAAGCAGCCGAGGTCGAACTCCGCCGAGGGCTCGGTGAACGGGAAGAACGCCGGGCGCCACCGGGTGACGGCGTCCGGGCCGAACATCGCCCGGGAGAAGTGGTCGAGCGTGCCGCGCAGATTGGCCATGGTCAGGCCCTCGTCGACGGCGAGCCCCTCGACCTGGTGGAAGACCGGGGTGTGCGTGGCGTCGAGCTCGTCGGTGCGGAAGGTCTTGCCGGGCACGCAGACGTAGACCGGCAGCTCGCGCTCGAGCAGGGAGCGGGCCTGCACCGGTGAGGTGTGGGTGCGCAGCACCAGACCCGAGGAGGGCGGGTCGACGAAGAAGGTGTCCTGCATCTGGCGCGCCGGGTGGTCGGGGTCGAAGTTGAGCGCGTCGAAGTTGAACCACTCGGCCTCGACCTCGGGGCCCTCGGCCACCTCCCAGCCCATGGCCACGAACACGTCGGCGATCCGCTCCGAGATGGCCTCGATCGGGTGCCGCGCGCCACGGGGGGTGCGCTCGACCGGCAGGGTGACGTCGACCGTCTCCTCGACCAGGACGCGCGCGTCACGCTCGGCCTCGAGCACCACCTGGCGGGCGGCCAGGGCCTGGTTCACCCGCGCCCGGGCGGTGCCGATCCGCTGGCCGGCGTCCTTGCGGGCGGCTGGCGGCAGCGCGCCGATCTCGCGGTTGGCCAGGGCGAGC
>JBAPWU010000273.1:0-4723 GCA_049283855.1 Kineosporiaceae bacterium | reverse complement strand
GTCGAGGGCTGCGGTGAGCTCCCGACGGTCGGCGAGGACCTGGTGCAGCACCAGGCGGGCCGACAGCAACAGGTCGCGGGTGTGCGGTGCCAGCACGGAGTAGACCACCTGGCCGCCTACTCGTTGCTGGCGTACCAGGCCGGTGCGACGCAGGACCGCGAGGTGCTGGGACAGGCCCGATTGCTCCACCTCGATCAGATCCAGCAGTTCGTGCACGGCGTGGTCACGCTCGCTGAGCAGTTCGAGCACCCGGATCCGCACCGGGTGTCCCAGAGTGCGGAACAGCTCGGCCTTGGCCTCGTACAAGGGCACCGGCACGGCTGTCTCCCCGATCGACGGATGGGTGGATGGTGGATTTCGACGGAGGGGTGGATGGGTGGATGATGACTTGCGCAGATTCGCATATCTGTATTCGATGCGCAACCCCCTCCGTCGGACCCGGCCTCTAGGCTGAACGGGTGAGAGCACGATGAGACCCGGCCCTGCGGGGGAATGCCTGGCCGCGGCGGATGCGCTGCTGGCGCGCCGGCACAGCCCCAAGTGGGTCAGCCTGTCCTGGGTCACCCTGCGCCCGTTGATCTCCTCGATCAACCAGCTCCTGATCGGCCAGTCCGCCACGCTGGTGCCCCAGTTGCGGGCCTATTGGGCCGACGAGGTCGTCCCCACCCCCGAACTGCGGATCGTCGACCAGCAGCAGGCCGACTCCTTCGTGCTGCTCGGGGACCCCGGCGAGCAGGACCGGTCCCAGTACATCGTCGCGCCGGTGCTGCGCCGCGTGGTCGAGCGGGAGCGCCCGGCCTTCGGGTTCATCTGCAGCGACGTGATCTACCCCTCGGGCGATGTCAACGACTACGTGCACGGCCTCTACCTGCCCTACGGCCCGACACCGCCGGAGGACCCGGCCCCCGGGCCCGACCCGTCGCGGCTGGAGCACCTCCCGCTGTACGCGATCCCGGGCAACCACGACTGGCACGACGGGCTGAGCGGGTTCATGCAGAACTTCTGCGGCACCGGGCCGCTGGACCGGGCCCAACTCGGGTGGCCGGAGGAGGTGGCCCCGTCCGGAGCGCGCTGGGCCGAGGGCATCCGTCGGATGCTGCTGCGCCGTCCGGATGGCTTCCGGGAGCAGCCGTTGTGGCGCGGCGCCCCGGGTGAGCCGCACACCGGCCTGCTCCGCCTGCCCGACCTGAGGGCGCTGCGTGGGCAGCCCACCGGGCAGCCCGGCTCCTACTTCGCCATCCAGATGCGCGAGGTGCTGCTGGTGGCCATCGACACCGGGATCGGGTTCGACGGCGGCGACTCGGCGATCGACGCCCACCAGGGCTACTGGCTCGACCAGGTCTCCCGCCGGCCCGGGCCCAAGGTGCTCCTGACCGGCAACCCGCTGCTGGTCAACGCGGAGTGGCACGAGTGCACAATCGCCGATCCCGGGCCGCAGTGGCGCGGCGAGCGCACCGCCTACCGGTCGGTGAACGAGATGATCGCCGACCCCTCCCTCGGGTACGTGGCGGTGATCGGCGGGGACATCCACAACTTCCAGCACTACCGGGTGCCGGACGACGGCACCCGGGGCACCGAGGGTGGGGTCCGGGTCGTCCATCACGTGGTCTCCGGCGGCGCGGGCGCCTACATGAGCGCCACCCACCCGGTCCGGGTGGTGCAGAGGATGCGCGAGCAGGCCATGCCCGAGCAGGCGGAGGCGGACAACGCCCGCCGGAGCGGTCCGCCCAGCCTCGAGGCGCCGACCCCCACCACGCCGGGACGAGCCGGACCGGTCGTCGCACCGGAACCCTCGCACCGGGTCAGCGCCCTGCCGGAGACCATGATCCCCAGCCCGGTGGAGTCCCTGCGCCACTTCGCCACGCTCTTGCTGCCCCGCCTCTGGCGGATCGAGCGCGCCCTGCTGGCCTTCGTCGGCGGACTGGTCCTCGCCGGGGTGCTCGGACCGCTGACCGGGGTGGACGAGGCCGCCGTGCTCGGCTGGTCCGCGTCGTCCCTGGCCGCGTTGGTGGTCGCCCGCAGCGTGATGCCGAGCGAATGGCTGCGCCGCCCGGACTTCCCGATCGAGACCTACCGGGGCGCCGTGGCCTGGGTGGCGGCACTGGCCGGTGCGGTGGTCGCCCTATCGGTCACGTGGCTGAATCCCACGCATGGTCAGCGCCACCTCGCCGGCTGGGGGGCCCTGACCCTCGGCGGGTGCCTGGTGGCCTGGCTGATGCGGCGCACCGGGTGGTGGCGTGATCCGGCCTGGCCGCAGGAACACCTGACCCGGGGCACCGTGGCGCTGTTCTTCGGGGTCTGGTTCTCCGGACTGGCCGCGGCGCTCGGTCTGGGCCGCGCCGCGCTGCGTGGGGCTGGGCTGCCGGCGCGCGTGGCCGGGCTGCCGTCGTCCTGGCTGTGGACGGTGCCGGCCGTGGTCGTGCTGCTGGTGGGACTGCTCGGGGTGATCACCTTCGTCGGGGTACGGCCCGCGGCTCCCGGCGGCAGGCTCTGGCTGCGCCGGGCGCTGCCGGTCGGGGTCACCGTGCAGGCAGTGGCCGCGCTGGCCTGCCTGACCTATGTGCTCTACCCGGAGTCACCCGCACTGCCCTGGGCGGTGGTCTGCGGCGCCCTGGCGTTCCCGCTCGCCCTGACAGTCGGAGCGCTGATCGCGGTGCTCGGGCTGCGGATGGCCTGCGCGGTCGCGGGAGAGCGCTCGGCGCGGCGGTGGGGCGAGCTCGGTCACCTCGGCCCGCCCGCGATCGGCATCGTCGTCAGTGGGCTGATCGGGGTGCAGGTCGAGGCCAGCCGCGGGACCGGTCACCTGGCCGCCTGGACCGCCATGGTGGCTCAGGCGGTGGTCGCGCTTGTGGCCGCGATCGCCCTGGCCCGGTCCTGGCTCACCCGGCGCTCCCCGCAGGATGCGAAGGCCGGGGTCGCCGCGCTGAGCGTGGGCGCGGCCGCCCTGGCGGTGAGTCAGGTCGGGTTCGCGCGCTGGATGGGGGCGCCGGCCCTGGTGTCCACGTACCGGGTTCAGCTCGGCACCCAGCTGACCATGGTGACCATCGTGCTGATGACCTTCGTGATCGATGCGCTGCGCCGACGCAACCGCGGGCTCGCCGGCTACCGGCCCGACGTGACGCTTGCCGTCGCCGGCCTGGCGGCGCTGATCGCGCTGCTGGACTGGCGGTACGGGTGGATCGTGCGGTCGGCCGTCGCCTCGGTCGTGATCGTGGTGCTGGTGCTGGTGGGGGTCGCTCTGATGCACCTGACCTACCTCAGCGCCTACACCCTGCTGTTCGACCGGCAGGCCCACCGCGACCACGAGGACCTGCTCAGCGCCGAGGACGCCCGTCAGTTCATGGCCTGGAGGACCGACCCTCGCACCACGCCGCAGCTGCCCACGACCCGTCAACGCCGAGCGAAGATCGTGTTCCCGTCGACGGACAAGCCGCAGGGGCCGATCCAGCAGAAGGTCTCCGAGATCTTCGACAGCGACGAGCCGCCGTTCTGGAAGAACTTCCTGCACGTGCGTACCGCGCCGGGACGCCTGTCGATCGACGTGTACGTCGTGCGGGGCGACTCCACCATCGCGGCGGACGCCGTACCTCGCGCCGCGATCGTGGTGCCCCTTCCCGCCCGGGCTCACCCGGACGACGGCCCGCCGTAGGTCAAGTCGGGGCCGGTCGGTGTCGAGAACCGGTAGGTGCAGGTGGACCGACATGCCGTGATCGGTGGGGCTCGCGCCGCGGTCGCCCAGCCCGACCTGATCATGAGTGCCCTCCTCGACGCCATGCCTGATGCGGCCGCCGTCCTGGATCAGCACGGCGTGATCGTGGCGGTGAACCGCGCCTGGAGGATGTTCGCGCTGGACAACGGTGGGGACCCGGAGCGCACCGGGGTCGGCGTCGACTACCTGGGTGTCTGCGATCGGGCGGCTGCCTCGGGGTGCGCCGAGGCGCAGGACGCCCGCGACGCGCTGTCCGCCGTCCTCGCCCGGACGTCGGTCGAGCGCAGCCTGGACCACCTCAGCTCGGGGCCGAGGGCCACGCGCTGGTACATGGCGCGCTTCACTCCGGTGGATCACCCCGGGCTGGGGGCCTTGGTGTCGCATGCCGACATCACGCGCCGCACGAACCCCGGCCAGGACCCGACAGTCGAGGACCACAGCGTCCTGCCGTCCCGCCTCCACAGCCGGGAACAGCTGGGGCATTGGCTCGAGGCCACCCGGGCCGCTCGCCGGGAAGCCACTCCCCCGGGCACGGTGGGCGTGATCTACGTCAACCTCGAGGGCATCGCGGCCGTCGGCGACGTCCTCGGGCTGGCCGGCCGGGACGAGGTCCTGCAGACCGTCGCCTGGCGACTGGCGGCGGTGACCAGGGGGCAGGACGCCACCGCTCGTCTCGGTGAGCACGACTTCGCGGTCGCGGCCCCGGGCCTGACCGCGTCCGGGCTGGCCCGGGTGGTCGCCCGGATCCGGCACGCCCTGAGCGAGCCGCTCCTCGTGCACGGCCAGGCCGTGGAACTGGGCGCGCACGTCGGCGCCTGTCTCGCGGCGGCCGACGAGGAGCTCGCGGACTGCCTGCGCCGGGCCGACGAGAGCGGCTATCCCATCCGTCGTCCGCGCCGCCCTCAGGTTCGACCGGCAGGTGCCGGCGCAGTGCCGGTGCCGGTGCCGGTGCAGCGGCAGGTTCGACCGACGATCGCGGACGTCGAGCCGGGCGCGAGGCCCGCTGCTGCGGCC
>JBAPWU010000272.1:0-4141 GCA_049283855.1 Kineosporiaceae bacterium | reverse complement strand
CCACCGAGGTCTACACGGACGGCGCCTGTTCGGGGAACCCGGGGCCGGGCGGCTGGGCCTGGGCCACCCGGGACGGCCGGCAGGCCAGCGGCGGCGAGGCACACACGACGAATCAGCGGATGGAGATCAGCGCCGCGCTGGAGGCGGTGCGTGCGCTGACCGGGCCGCTGGTCGTGGTCAGCGACTCGACCTACGTGGTCAACTGCTTCCGCGACGGGTGGTGGCGGGGCTGGCTGGCCCGCGGCTGGACGACCAGCGCCAAGAAGCCGGTGGCCAACCGCGATCTGTGGGAGCCGCTGGTGGCGGCGGTGCGCGAGCGCGGCGACGTCCGGTTCCGCTGGGTCAAGGGGCACTCCGGTGACCCGATGAACGACCTCGTGGACCGGCTCGCCGTGGAGGCGGGCAAGAACCAGACCTAGCCTGGGGTCATGAGCGAGGCGACGGACGGCGCCGTCAACCCCACCGGGCCCGAGGTCCCCCGGTCGATCCCGGTGTCGGCGGGCGCCCTGATCTTCGACGGTCGGGGGCGGTTGCTGGTGCTCAATCCCACCTACAAGAAGGGCTGGACCATCCCGGGCGGGGTGATGGAGCCCAACGGGGAGACCCCCTGGCAGGCCTGCCGGCGCGAGCTGTTCGAGGAGTGCGGGCTGCACGTCGACACCGCCCGGTTGGCGGCGGTCGACACCCGCCCGGCCAGGCCCGGCCGGTCCGCCCAGTTGCGCCTGCTGTTCGACTGCGGTGTGCTGGACGACGCCGTGTTGGCCGGCATCCGGTTGTGCGAGAACGAGATCAGCGAGTACCGGCTGCTGGCGCCGGCCGAGGCGCTCCAGATCCTCCGACCCGCCGTCGGGCGCCGGGTCCAGGCCGCCCTCGCCGCGCCGGGGTGCTGCTATCTGGAGGACGGGCTGCCGGTCCCCGGGGTCACCATCTGACCCGGTCGGCCCAGCGTCGGTGACGGGGTGTCGACCTCGACCGTGCCGTCACCCGCCTGGCGCCGCTCCCTCGGCCAGCCCGCCATGGCCCGTTCGGGCGCGGAGAACGTCGCCCAGTCACGGGTTCGGCGGCTCGACGCTCCGCGGGAGTGAACTCGCGGTGAGCTCCTCACCTGTCATGGGCGGTGACCGATGCCCTTTCGCGAGGGGCAAGGAAGACCCACAACGGGCCGCGCCAACCCCGGCACCTCACTCGGCCCGTACTCGTCTCACGGAGGAGAAGCACCACATGAGCATCCTGAAGAACCTCACGCAGTCTCGCACCGCACGTGTTGGTGTGGCCCTCGGCGTCGTCACCGCCACCGCCCTCAGCGCCACGCAGCTGTCTGCCAGCGCCGCCACCCAGGCCCTGAAGCTGAGCTCAGCCACCGGCCCGGCCTCGAACGCCACCAAGGTGCTCACCGTGACCGGCACCGGCTTCAAGTCCGCCGCCGGCGCCACCCTGATCGACGCGGTGGAGTTCCAGTCCAACACCACCTGCAACGCGGCCAAGGCCGGTAGCAACGCGACAGCTGCCGCTGCCAAGAGTGTCGTCTCCGCGACCTCGATGGCGATTACCACACCCTCGCTGGCCACCGGCGCGTCCAGCGCGCCGAAGGCCTACCTGGTCTGTGTGTACATCACGACCCCCGCGTTGCTGGGATCGGCCACGTACACCGTGTACGCCGCTCCGACGGTGACCGCACGGTCCTCCACCAAGGGCCCGTCCTCCGGTGGACAGGCGGTCAGCATCGACGGGACCAACTTCACGGCCAAGTCGACCGTCACCGTCGGCGGCGTCGCCGCGACCGGCGTCAAGTTCACCTCAGCGACCGCGCTCAGCTTCGTCACCCCGAAGACGACCGCTGGTGCAACGAACATCGTGGTCACCACCGAGGGCGGCAAGTCCGCCACCGGCGTGAACAACGCGTACACCTCGCTCAACGCGGTCGTGGTCTCCCCGAAGACCGGCATCGTCGACGGCGGCGACGTGATCACCGTCACTGGCGCCGGCTTCGACTCGCTCGACTTCACGGCCAACGCTGCCGTGTTGTTCGTGCCCGGCGTCTACGCCAAGGCCGTGCACGGTTCGGGTGGTTCCGCAGCGGCTGCGGTGTGCGGCAGCGTCCAGGTCATCTCGGACACCGAGCTGGTCTGCACCACGCCGGACCTCGGCGCAGCGGGCACCGACGACGGCTCCTACATCGTCACGGTGCTGGCCGACGGTCGGGCTGCCGCGACGACCCCCGGCGCATCGGTGGTGTCCTCCTCGGCGACGTTCACCTTCGCCGACTTCTGATCGGCGGACTGACCACGGCAACACCAACCCAGCTCCACCCGGTGGCCCGGACCTCACGGTCCGGGCCACCGGCCCGTGTGGGCCAGGAGAGGCTGCTACACCGGCCTGGGAGATGCCCGCCGGCGAGACCGGGAATTGCTGAACAGTGCAAGACTCGATCGCATGACTGAGCCGACCGACGGTCCGATCACGATCCAGGGCCTGCGCAAGAACTTCGGCGCCACGAACGCCCTCGACGGGCTCGATCTCCAGGTCTCCACCGGCGAGGTGCACGGCTTCCTGGGGCCGAACGGCTCGGGCAAGTCGACCACGATCCGGATCCTGCTGGGCCTGCTGCGCAGCGACGGCGGCTCGGTGAGCCTGTTTGACGCCGATCCCTGGCGCGACGCCGAGCAGCTGCACCGCCGCCTGGCCTACGTGCCGGGCGAGGTCAGCCTGTGGCCGAACCTGACCGGCGGCGAGGTGATCGACCTGCTGGCCCGGCTGCGCGGTGGGATCAACCACGCCACCCGCGATGCCCTGCTGGAGCGGTTCGAGCTCGACCCGACCAAGAAGGGGCGCTCCTACTCCAAGGGCAACCGGCAGAAGGTCGCCCTGGTCGCCGCGCTCGCCTCGGACGCCGAACTGCTCATCCTCGACGAACCCACCTCGGGCCTGGACCCGTTGATGGAGAGGGTGTTCCAGGAGTGCATCGACGAGATCCGCGACCAGGGCCGAACCGTGCTGCTGTCCAGCCACATCCTCAGCGAGGTGGAGCGGCTGTGCGACCGGGTGAGCATCATCCGGGCCGGGCGCACCGTGCAGTCCGGCAGCCTCGAGGCGTTGCGCGAGCTGACCCGGACCGCCGTCGAGGCCACCCTCGACGACCCCCCGGAAGCCGCCGAGCTGGCTACGCTGCCCGGCCTGCACGACGTCCGGATCGACGGCCCCCGGGTGAGCTTCGCCGTCGAGACGGCCCACCTGGGTGAGGCGATCGAGGCCCTCGGACGGCGCGGGATCCGCTCCCTGACCAGCCAGCCCCCCACCCTGGAGGAGCTGTTCATGAGCAGTTACGAGCCCGTCGCCCAGGAGGTGGGGTCATGAGCGCTCTCACCGGAACCGGCACCCTGCTGCGGCTCGCGGCGCGCCGCGACCGGGTCCTGCTCCCCTCCATCGTGGCCGGGATCGCCGTCCTGGTGATCGGCTCGGCCCAGGCCACCCTCGCCCTCTACCACGACCCGTCCCGCCTGCAGACCGACGTGAGCGGCATCGCCTCGAACCCGGCGTTCCTGGCCATGTACGGGCCGCTGGTCACCCCACCCACGGTGGACTCCTTCGCGGTGTTCAAGACCCTGATGATGGGCGCGGTCTTCCTCGGCATCGCCGCCTACGCGCTCGTGCGCCGGCACACCCGGACCGAGGAGGAGGAGGGCCGGCTCGAACTGGTCGGCGCCGGCGTCGTCGGGCGGCGCGCGCCGCTCACGGCCGCGGTGCTGACGGCGCTGGCCATGGTCACCCTCACCTGCCTGGTCGACCTCGCCGGGATGCTGGCCCTCGGCATGGACCCCACCGGCACCCTGGCCTTCGCCGTGTCCTGGTTCGGGTTCGGCGCGGTGATGACCGCCGTGACCGCGGTGGCGGCCCAGATCACCACCACGGCCCGCGGCTGCGGCGCGATCGCGCTGGGCACCCTCGGCCTGTCCTTCCTACTGCGCGCCGTGGGTGACGCGGTGGACGGCGCCGGCCTGGCCGCCTGGATCTCCCCGCTCGGGTGGGTGCAGAAGATCCAGCCCTACGGCGCCAACAGGTTCTGGGTCGTCGTGATCCCCCTCGTCGCGTTCGTCCTGCTGATCGGGCTGGCCCTCGCCCTGCTCGAGCGGCGCGACCTCGG
>JBAPWU010000271.1:0-5121 GCA_049283855.1 Kineosporiaceae bacterium | reverse complement strand
GCTCGCCGACCGTGACGACCCGATGCTGGCCCTGACCGGGGTGATCCTCGGGGCCAGGACCGCCGCCGAGCGGCAGGGCGCGCTGGCCACGATCGGCAGGGTGGAGGTGCGCCCGAACGCGGTCAATGCCATCCCGTCGAGCGTGCGGGCCTGGCTGGACGTGCGTGCCGACACCGAGCCACAGGTGCGGGCGGTGCTCGCCGAGCTCGCGGCCTCGGCGTCGGTGAGTCCGATCGAGGAGTCCTGGACGGCGGCCACCGGGTTCGACGCCGCGCTGAGCGATCGGTGTGTGGGCGCGGTGGGGCGGGCCCTGGGCGGGGAGCACGTGCCGGTGCTGGCCACCGGCGCGGGCCACGATGCGGGGGTGCTCGCCCAGGCCGGCATTCCCACGGCGATGCTGTTCGTGCGCAACCCGACCGGGGTCTCCCACGCACCGGACGAGCACGCCGAGGAGGCCGACTGCGAGCGCGGCGTCCTCGCCCTGGCCGCGGTCTTGGGCGATCTGCTCGGCGCGCGGGCCGGTGAGGCGCCAAGATGACGGCCATGGACCGTACGTGGTGGTGCGAGCACGCTTGGTTGCCCAAAGGGCTGTCCGCCGGCGTTCGGGTCAGTGCAGGGGAGAGCGGGCGGATCAGCGCGGTGGACGTCGACACGCAGCCGCAGCCGGGCGACGTCCGCCTCGCCGGGCTGGTCCTGCCGGGCTTCGCCAACACGCACTCGCATGCGTTCCACCGGGCGTTGCGCGGCCGCACCCACGCCGACGGCGGCACCTTCTGGACCTGGCGGGACCGGATGTACGCCCTGGCCGACCGGCTCACCCCGGACACCTACCGCGAGCTGGCCACGGCGGTGTTCGCCGAGATGGCGCTGGCCGGGGTGACCTGCGTCGGGGAGTTCCACTACCTCCATCACGGCCCTGGCGGGGCCCGCTACGGGGAGCCCAACGCCATGGGGCTGGCCCTGCGCGACGCAGCCCGTACGGCGGGGATCCGGCTGACCCTGTTGGACACCTGCTACCTGCGGGGCGGGATCGACATCCCGCTGGAGGGCGTGCAGCGCCGGTTCGACGACGGTGACGCCGAGAACTGGGCCTCGCGGGTGAGCATGCTGGCGGACGACGAGACCTTCCGGGTGGCCGCGGCGGTGCACTCGGTGCGGGCGGTGCCGGTCGAGGAGCTCGCGGTGGTGGTCGAGGCCGACGTCGGCGAGGACGGCGGGCCGCGCCCGCTGCACGTGCACCTGTCGGAGCAGCCGGCCGAGAACATCGCCTGCCAGGCCGCGTACGGCTGCACCCCCACCGAGTTGCTCAGCGAGCACGGCGTGCTCGGCTCGGCCACGACCGCCGTGCACGCCACCCACCTCACGGACGGCGACATCGCGCTGCTGGGGCGGTCACAGACCACGGCCTGCATCTGCCCCTCGACCGAGCAGGACCTGGCCGACGGGATCGGCCCCGCCCGCCGCCTGGCCGATGCCGGGTCGCCGATCGCGCTCGGCACCGACCAGCACGTGATGATCGACATGCTGGCTGAGGCACGCACCCTGGAGATGCACGAACGGCTCTCCTCGGGCCGGCGCGGCCGGTTCTCGGTGGAGCAGCTGGTGGAGGCACTGGCGCCGTCGGGGCACGCCGCGCTGGGCTGGCCGGAGGCCGGGCGGATCGAGGTCGGGTCACTGTGCGACCTGGTCGGCGTGCGGCTGGACTCGATCCGCACCGCCGGGTCGCTGCCCGGCCAGGTGCCGATGGTGGCCTCCGCCGGTGACGTCGATGTCGTCGTGGTCGGCGGACGCCTGGTCGTCGAGGGCGGCAGGCACCTGCCGCTGGCCCCCTCGGGGGGCGTCCCCCGTGCTCTGTCCACCGCCATCGCCCGCTCCTGGGGCGAAGTCTGAGCACGGGTCGCGGCCGGTGGGTTGACCACGGACGTTGACCGACCTGGTCATGACCTCACGACCAGAACCGCGACGGTGCACCAGGCGAGGACGGATCGGTCGGTGCTCCTGGCCGGTATCGCCGCGCTCTGGTGACCAGCACGGTCCGGGGTGTGACACGGACGACGTCGGCGGGCGCGGCGGCGGTTCTAGGCTGACGCCATGCGCCCACCGAAGGACTTCTTCCGCCCGCTCGCCGTCGGTGCTCCCCAGCCGTTGCGGGAGGTCCCGTTCCGGCCCTCGCGGATGATCCACTTCTTCGACCCCTCGAACGCCAAGATGGCGGCCAAGGTGCCCCAGATGGCCGCGCAGGTCGACGTGCTGCTCGGCAACCTCGAGGACGCCGTCAAGGCCGACAACAAGGAGGCCGCCCGGGCCGGGCTGGTCGAGATCGCCTCGGCCACGGATTTCGGCGACACCCAGTTGTGGACCCGGATCAACGCCCTCGATTCGCCCTGGGTGCTCGATGATCTGACCACGCTGATCCCGGCGATCGGGCACACGCTCGATGTGGTCATGGTGCCCAAGGTCGAGGGCGCCGAGGACATCCAGTACATCGACCGGCTGCTGGCCCAGCTCGAGGCCAAGGCCGGGCTGACCCGCCCGATCCTGGTGCACGCCATCCTGGAGACCGCCCGCGGGGTGGCCAACGTCGAGGAGATCTGCGGGGCCAGCCCGCGTATGCAGGGCCTGTCCCTCGGCCCGGCCGACCTGGCCGCCAACCGCCGGATGAAGACCACCCGGGTCGGCGGTGGCCATCCCGGCTACCTGGTGCGTGAGGACCCCCCGATGAGTGCCGACGGCGCCGGGCCGGTCTACGACGCCGAACGCACGATCTTCCAGCAGGACCTGTGGCACTACACGATCGCCCGCATGGTCGACGCCTGCGCCACGCACGGGATCTACGCCTACTACGGCCCGTTCGGCGACATCAAGGACACCGTCGCCTGCGAGGACCAGTTCCGCAACGCCTTCCTGCTGGGCTGCGTCGGCGCCTGGAGCCTGCACCCGGTACAGATCGAGATCGCCAAGAAGGTGTTCTCGCCGGACCCGAAGGACGTCAAGCACTCGCTGCGGGTGATCGAGGCGATGGGCGACGGCACCGGCGCGGTGATGCTGGACGGACGGATGGAGGACGACGCCTCCTGCAAGCAGTGCCAGGTGATGGTCGACCTGGCCCGCGCCCTGGCCGCGCGCGACCCGGAACTGGCCGCCGCCTACGGTTTCGACGCCTGACCCGACGCCTGACCCGACGCCTGACCCGACGTCGACGCGAACGCCTAGGAGGCGCGCCATGACCGATCCCGGCCTCACCCCTCGCCGCAGCGTGCTCTACATGCCCGGCGCCAACGAACGGGCGCTGGAGAAGGCGAAGACGCTGGACGCCGACGCGTTGATCCTCGATCTCGAGG
This sequence comes from Kineosporiaceae bacterium, assembly GCA_049283855.1. GTDB lineage: Bacteria > Actinomycetota > Actinomycetes > Actinomycetales > Kineosporiaceae > JADJPO01. Next base: position 1,780 of record JBAPWU010000271.1, on the reverse strand, counting down.
ACGCCGTCGCGCCGGATGCGAAACTCGATGCGCGGGAACGGGTCTGCGCGGCCGTCGGCTCGGGGGAGTACGGGGCCAAGGAGCTCACCATCCGGGTGAACGGCCTGGACACTGCGTGGTTCGCGGACGACGTCGCCGCCGCCTCGCAGGCCGGACCGGGCGGGATCGTGGTGCCGAAGGTGTCCTCGGTGGCCGACGTCCGCACGATCGAGGCCGCACTGGAGGAAGCCGGGGCACCGGACCACACGTTCATCTGGGCGATGGTCGAGACCCCGGTCGCGATGCTGCACTGCGAGGAGATCGCCGGGGCCTCCGAGCGGCTCGCGGTTCTGGTTATGGGCACCAACGACCTGGCCAAGGAACTGCGTGCGGCCCATGTGCCCGGGCGCCAGCCGTTGCTGACCGGGCTCGGCCTGTGCCTGCTCGCAGCCCGGGCCACCGGCAAGGCGATCCTGGACGGCGTCTACAACGACGTGAAGAACGCCGAGGGTTTCCTGGCCGAGTGCCGTCAGGGCGTCGAGCTGGGCTTCGACGGCAAGACGCTGATCCACCCCGGGCAGATCGAGCCGTGCAACACCACGTGGGCGCCGAGTGAGGCCGCGGTGGCCGACGCCCAGGCTCTGATCGCCACCTTCGAGCAGGCAATGGCCGATGGCCTCGGCGTCGTGGTGCACAACGGCCGGATGGTGGAGAACCTGCACGTGGAGACCGCCCGCCGCGTGCTGGCCTTCCATGAGGCGATCAGCAACCGATAGCTCCGGGCCGGAGTCGAGCCGAGCCCCGGCCGCCGATCCGCTGGGCACTGTACCGTCCGGACGGTACAGTAACCGCCCATGGCCAGAGCCACGGGACGCAGCGCCGTCGCGACCCGGGACCTGATCCTGCGCGCGGCGCAGGACGTGGTGCTGACCGAGGGCGTCGCCCACCTGACCCTGGAGCAGGCCGCCGAGCGGGCCGGGCTGAGCAAGGGCGGCGTGCTCTACCACTTCAGGAGCCGCAACGACCTGGTCGCGGCGATGGTCCAGCGGTTGGTGCAGCGGTTCGACGTCGGCGTCCGGGCCCGTCACCAAGCGGCACCGGCCGCCTCCTTCGCCCACGCCTATGTCGAGGAATGCCTGGTCGAGGCGACGAGTGAGCACGAGCAGCGGGAGGAGCGCGTTGGCGCCGCCCTGATCGCCGCCATCGCCGCCCGGCCCGACCTGCTCCGCCCCCTGCGCGAGGCCTTCGCCGGGTGGCAGCGCCAGCTCGAGGACGACGCCGCCGACCCGGTCGAGGCGACGGTGGCCCGCCTCGCCGCCGACGGCCTGTGGCTGTGCGAGCTCTTCGGCATCGATGCGCTGACCCCCGCCATGCGCGAGCAGGTCTCCGCCCGGCTCCGTCGGATGGTGAGCTGATCATGTTCCGGGGACGTCTGGCGACGGGGCCGCCGGGGTACCGGTTGCTGGTCGCCGCGTTGGCCACGGCCGTCCTCCTGCAGTGGACCGGTTCGAGCGCCGTGCTGCCTCTGCTCCCGATCTACCTGGCCGGGCAGGGCAATCCCACGGCGCTGATCGGTGCGGTGATGGCCTCGTTCTTCGCCACCGGAGTGCTCGCCCAGTTCCTGGCCGGCCGGGTCGGCGACCGGATCGGCCATCGGCCCGTGCTGCTGTTCGGGCTCGGCGGGTACGCAGCAGCCAGTGCCGCCTTCCTCCTCCCGGTCGACGGCTGGGGCTACCTGGGCCTGCGCGGTGCCCAGGGTGCCGCGGCCGGCGCCGTCCAGGTGGCCTGCCTGGCCCTGGTC